>NZ_QOZT01000139.1:0-5606 GCF_003345135.1 Acidovorax sp. BoFeN1 | reverse complement strand
CGCCCACCCCCATCCGCACGCCCCAACGGCAAGCCTTGCACCCAGGCAAGCCCAAGCCGTTGCCCGCCGCAGGGCAGGGCTGCGCGCGCCTGTCACGCCTGGCACACCTGGCACACCTGGCACACCTGGCAAGTGCGGCGGCCATTACACCCATTGGGCGCAGGCCGCGCTGGTGTGGCTGCTGCTGGCGTTGGTGGTGGTGCCTTCGCTGGGGCGCCTGCACCAGGTAATGCACGCCCCGGCGCTGCAGGCGCACGCACTTTCACCAGCCGCAGCAGGGGCGGGCGCACCCATCACCGCAGCGCACACCGGCGAATCCAGCCACACCGCCCACGCACAGGGCCTGCTCGATTTGCTGTTGGCCCACCACGCGCCGGTGGATTGCCTGTTGCTCGACCAGCTGGCGCTGGGCGACGCATTGCACAGCGCCCCCACAGCGCTTGCCGCCCCGACGCCCGCGCAGGCGCCGCTGGTGCACCCGGCCGCCACCGCAGCGGCCCGCCATGTTGCGCTTTTTCAGGCCCGCGGCCCGCCTGCGGTCGGGTGACGGGTTCAGCCGGTTGAGCGTGTTGGCTGCCCTGCGCTGCGTTGTCAGCGTGTGGGCGGGCAGGCCACTTTCATCGGGCTTGAATCCATACGCCACCCCGGCGCAGCGCCAGGTGCCAGGTCTGCACTATCCCGTGCCGGTTTGAAGCCCTTTGCGCGCGCCGCAATGGTCGCCGTTTGCTGCAAACGCTCCTTATTTCATAGCTGCTAGCGCTTATCCATAAAGCGCTAGAGGCACTTTTTACTCATATTTTTGGTGGTTTCCTGTCCCCGGGCCGGAAAGCCGCGTGCCGCCCGGCACGCCCACCTATTTCTATTGCAACGCCGTCATGACACACCACACGCACCCCCTTTGCCCAGCCGATCGCCGCACTGCACAACGCCACCCAGCCCTGCGCCCCGTGGCCCTGGCCGCCATACTCACGCTGTGGGGCACCGGTTTGGCGCATGCACAGGCCAATGCGCAGGCAGCACCACAAACCGTAGGCAGCCTGCCCCCCGTCACCGTGTCGGCCAGCGGCCTGCAACTGGGCGCCAATGAAATGACCACGCCCACCGCCGTGCTGGAGGGCGACGAACTCGTGCGCCGCCGCGAGGCCACGCTGGGCGAAACACTGGGCAGCGAGCCCGGCATCACCAGCAGCCACTTCGGCGCCGGTGCCAGCCGCCCCATCATTCGCGGCATGGATGGCCCCCGCGTCAAGGTGCTGTCGGATGGCGCCGAGCTGCACGACGCCTCCACCATCAGCCCCGACCACGCCGTGGCGTCCGAGCCCCTGCTGGCCACGCAGATCGAAGTGCTGCGCGGCCCCTCGGCGCTGGTGTATGGCGGCGGCGCCGTGGGTGGCGTGGTCAACGTGCTCGACGGCAAGGTACCCACCGCCATCCCGCAAAAGGGCATTGAGGGCAGCGCTGAGCTGCGCGCCAACACCGGCGCGGGCGAGGGGGCAGGGGCGTTCTCGCTGACCGGCGGCGCTGGCAACCTGGCCGTGCACGTAGAAGGCGTGGCGCGCGACGCGGGCGACTACCGGGTGGGCAAAGGCTGGGCGCCCGATGGCGAGCCCACCCGCAAAGTGCCGGGCAGCTTTAACCGCACCGACACCGGCAGCGTGGGCCTGTCGTGGGTGAGCGACCGGGGTTACCTGGGCGCCGCCTACACCCGCCAAGCCGCCCGCTACGGCCTGCCGGGCCACAACCACAGCTTTGAAGGCTGCCACACCCACGGCACCCACCTGCATTGCGGTGCGCACGACGAAGAAGACGGCCACGACCACGGCGCCGAAGAGCATGGCGACGTGCCCGTGGTCGACCTGCGCAGCGAGCGCTTGGACATCCGTGGCGAGCTGCGCAACCCCTTCACCGGCTTTTCAGCCCTGCGCCTGCGCGCGGGGGTTACCGACTACGTGCACGACGAAGTCGAAGACGGCGCTATTGCCACCACCTTCAAAAACAAGGCCTACGACACCCGCATCGAACTGCAGCACGAGCCGATTGCCGGGTTCAAGGGCGTGGTCGGCCTGCAAACCTCGCAGCGCAAGTTCAGCGCCATTGGCGAAGAGGCCTATGTGCAGCCCACCGTCACCCGCAAGACCGGCCTGTTTGTGCTGGAGGAATACCGGTGGAACGACTGGCGCTTTGAAGCCGCCCTGCGCCACGACCGCCAGACGGCCGAGGCCTTAGCGTCAGGTTCGGCCGGCGGCACCGAACGCAGCCACAACGGCACGTCCGCATCGCTGGGCGCGGTGTGGAAGTTCACGCCCGGCTACCAGGTGGGTACATCCTTCACCCGCGCCAGCCGCGCCCCGTCGGCCGAAGAGCTGTATGCGCGCGGCCTGCACATGGCCACCAGCACCTACGAACGCGGCAACGCCAACCTGCGCTCTGAAACATCGCAGAACATCGACCTGAGCCTGAAGAAGACCAGCGGCGACACCACCTTTGGCATCAGCGTCTTTCGCAACCGCATCAGCAACTACATCTCCGGCCGCACGCTCGACGAGGTGGACGGCCTGCAACTGCTGCAATACAGCCAGGCCGACGCCACCTTCACCGGCATCGAAGGCCAGGTGCGCCAGCGCGTCACGCGCACCATGGGCGTCACCCTGTTCGGCGACACCGTGCGCGCCAAACTCGACGGCGGCGGCCTGCTGCCCCGCATCCCCGCCACCCGTGCGGGCGTGCGGCTGGATGCCAACTGGAACGCCTGGGAAGGCCAGGTCGAATGGGTACAAGTGGCCCGCCAAAACCGCGTGGCAGCGTTTGAAACCGCCACGCCCGGCTACGGCATGCTGAACCTGGGGGTGAGCTACCGCGGCCAACTGAGCAGCGGCACGCCGTGGCAGGTTTACCTGAAGGCCAACAACCTGACGGATCGCTTGGCGTATGCGCACACCAGCTTCATCAAAAACGCAGCGCCGTTAATGGGGCGCAACATCACCGTGGGAGTGAAGGTGGCGTTTTGATGTGGATGACGGTTTGATGTGATTTGGCGCGACCGGGCTGGCAGTGGAGAGTAGCGCGCTGCTGGCGCCGGTTGCAATTGGTGAGTTGGTAATGAACCCGCAGTGGACGGGATCTGCTGGAGACAGTTTGCGACCCATAGCAGTCATTAGCTAGTGATAGAGGGCAAAGTTTTAGTGCTCTATCCTTTCTTTACTGGGCGGCGGATCAACACAACAACCAGCGTCACGACCGTCAGCGGTACGACGAAGCTGAGCATGACGCCCGAGAATGCTGGCAGCGCATCGTGCTGCTGCGCGGCCATGATCAAGTAAGCCACGTATGCGACGTAGTAGCCCAGAAAGACCCCGCCTTCCCAGCGAGCGATCTCGCGACCAGTCATGAACACGGGGAGGCAGGCAAACGCCACTGCCACCATGACCCAGATGTCAAAGGCCAGCAGCGATGGAGCCATGTCTAACCCCAGGTCACCCGACACTAGGCCCGAGACACCCAGGCAGCCCAGAATGTTGAAGGTATTGCTTCCCACCACATTGCCCACTGCGATGTCCCGTTCGCCCTTGATGACTGCGGCGATGCTGGTGGCAACCTCGGGCATGCTGGTACCAGCGGCAACGATGGTCAGCCCAATGATCAGGTCGCTCACCCCCATGGCCTTGGCGAAACTCACCGATGCTTGCACTAGGTACTCGGAGCCGAACACTAACGCAGCTAGGCCAGTGACAATCAGCAGCAACTGAACCGGCAACCGATCGTCCCAGGCGCCGGGGGCAGAGGGTTTGATCTCAGCCGCGTATTCGTCCTTGGCGAGCTGGGTTTCGCGCCGTGACTGAACGATCAGTAACACTGTGTAAGACACCAGCAGCACGAAGAGAAAACCGCCATCGAAAAACGAAAGTTGACCGTCCAACCCCAAGGCGAGCAAGAGAAAACATGCACCGATCATGATCGGTACCTCCTGGCGGATCAGCTGAATGTTGACCACCAGCGGTGCAATCAACGCGCTGATGCCAAGTATGAACAGAACGTTGAATATGTTGCTGCCCACCACGTTGCCAATCGCAATGTCGGTTTTCCCATCGAGCACGGCCCCCACGCTGACTGCAACCTCGGGTGCGCTTGTGCCGAGCGCAACGATCGTCAGTCCCACGACCAGCGGACTGATGCCAAACGACAGGGCCAGCTTGGAAGAGCCTCGCACCAACAAGCTGGCACCCATGACCAGCAAGAAAAGCCCGCCGAGAAATAGAAGGATGTTCATGACTGAGCACTGTAGCTAAGAACCAAGTGGCACAGCTTACCAGGCGCGTACCTTTATCTAGCCTCCATGCATGCCATAGCTCGCCATAAGTCCCACTTATCGAGTGTCGGCTTCTGGCCGATTTCAGCCGCTCCCAAACAGATCGACTGGGCAAGCCGTCAAGCGCCGCATTTGGCTGCGGGACCTGGTCGCGTGTGGTGTGGCAGTGCCACTGCTCGCACTTGCCCTTTGGCGTGACCATGGCCAGACTCCGTGGGTCAAAAACGGCTGGGCAGGTTTGCCCGGGCGCGTGCACCGAGGCATACCGAACCCACGCCACTTAGCCAGCGTCCTGAACCAGCCACAAGGCTTCGGTTCTTGGCACGCACGCCCCCGTCGGATAATTCGGACTCGGCAATCCGGGCAACGTCTTTCAAGTAGTACGGTGGACCGCCCCCCGTTTCTCGCCCGGTACAAGGAAAATCCCAAATGAATCAAGAGATCAGGCTCCGGCCCGAAATGGACTCTGATGTGAACGCCATTACCGACGTCACGGTTGCAGCGTTCAAAAACCTCGAGGTCAGCGACCACACCGAGCAATTTGTCGTCACGGCGCTGCGCGCAGCCAAGGCGTTGACGGTTTCGCTGGTTGCTGAACTGGATGGCCGTGTCGTCGGACACATTGCTTTCTCTCCCGTCATGCTGTCGGACGGCACACCGCAGTGGTTCGGCCTGGGGCCTGTGTCGGTGCTGCCGGAGTTTCAGCGCCAGGGCGTTGGCAAGGCGCTGATTGAGGAAGGGCTGTCCCGTCTGAAAGGCATCAACGCCCGAGGCTGCTGCCTTGTGGGGCACCCTGCGTATTACCGGAAGTTCGGTTTCAAAAACACGCCTGAGCTTGGGCTGGAGGGGGTGCCACCGGAAGTGTTTTTTGCCCTCTCGTTTGACGGGCACATGCCGCACGGGGCCGTCACCTTCCACGACGCCTTCAGGGCGAACCACTAGGAGCCTGTCGGACTTGGAAATCGTCGGCTGCAAATCGGCCGCAGCGGTCCATTTTTTACCGTCTTTTTGCCCCATAGCGGGGCTATGGGGCTGCAAATCCGGCAAAAACTGTCCTCGCTGGGGCCGCTTTTCGCTTTCGACGCTCCAAGTCCGACAGGCTCCTTGTCCCCTGAATCATTGCAATTGAATGCGCCACCGCCCACCTTTCGCGGCATGCCAAGCACAATGCTGACCTGCGAACAACCTGTTGAACTTGGCAAAGACCGACCTCCCCAAATGCGCCTGATCGCCTCCCCTCGCTCCCTGGCCTGCCTGCTTGTTGCCACCCTGGCCGCCTGCGGCAGCACCCCGCCCAGCG
>NZ_QOZT01000138.1:0-5613 GCF_003345135.1 Acidovorax sp. BoFeN1 | reverse complement strand
CCCCTGTGCCGCCCACCACGCCCCCCGTTGCGGCGCCAGGCACCGGTGCACGCATCATTGCCGTCACCAGCGGCAAAGGCGGCGTGGGCAAGACCTTTGTTTCTGCCAACCTGGCCGCAGCCCTGACCCGACGAGGCCAGCGTGTGCTGGTGCTCGACGCCGACCTGGGCCTGGCCAACCTTGACGTGGTGCTGAACCTGCACCCCAAGATCACGCTGCATGACGTGTTTACCGGCAAAGCACCCCTGCAGGACGCCATCATCCAGGCGCCAGGCGGTTTCTCGGTGCTCCTGGCGGGCTCAGGCATGGTCGAGTATTCGCGCCTGACCCCCGAGGTACGCAACCAGTTTCTCAACGTCATCCAGGCGATCACGCCCAAGTACGACGTGGTGCTGCTCGACACCGGCGCCGGCATCTCTGATGTGGTGCTGTTTTCCGTTTCGCTGGCGTCCGAGGTGCTGATCGTGGCCACCCCTGAGCCCACCTCGCTCACCGATGCCTATGCGGCCATCAAGGTGCTGGCCATGCAGCAAAAGCGCCAGCATGTGCGCATGGTCATCAACCAGGCCGCCCGCCCGGGCGATGGCCGTGCCATCACCAGCCAGTTGCAGCAGGTGCTCGACCGCTTTGTCAGCACCGAATCGGGCCGTGCCATGCGCCTGATTCACATGGGCGACATCCCGGCCGACCCTGCGGTGCGGGATGCCGTCATGCGCCGCCAGCTGCTGCTGCTGCAAACGCCGGGCTGTGCTGCGGCGCTGGCCATTGCCCAGCTGGCCAACAAGATCGAATCCACGCTGCTGGTGCCCACCGCCTGAGCGCACGGCACCGGCGCAGCGCCTGCCCGCGGGCGGGTGCGCCGTCCTGAGATATCCGCCGTGAACCCAGTCCTGAACATCTCCTGCTACAAGTTCGTGCCTTTGCCCGATGCAGCGGCATTGCGCGATCTGCTGCACGAGCGCGCCATGGCTGCCGCGCTCAAGGGCACCATTTTGCTGGCCCATGAGGGCATCAATATGTTTTTGGCAGGCCCGGCAGCGGCGGTGCGCGGCTTTGTCGATGCCCTGCGCACCGACCCGCGCTTTGCCGACCTGGCCCCCAAGGAGAGCTGGTCAGGCACTGTGCCGTTTCGCAAGATGCTGGTGAAGGTCAAGCGCGAGATCATTCGCATGGACCACCCTGCCATTCAGCCCTCGGCAGGCCGGGCACCGGCCGTGACACCGGCCACCCTGCACCGCTGGCTGGCCCAGGGCCACGATGATGCGGGCCGCCCAGTGGTGACGCTGGACACACGCAATGCCTTCGAGGTGGACGAAGGCACTTTCAGCAACGCCATCGACTGGCGCATCGACAAATTCACCGAGTTCCCCCCGGCCCTGCGGGCCCGCAAGGCCGAGCTGGCGGACAAGACGGTGGTGAGCTTTTGCACCGGCGGCATCCGCTGCGAAAAGGCCGCCATCTTGATGCGCGAGGAAGGCCTTGCGCATGTTTACCAGCTCGAAGGCGGCATCCTGAAATATTTCGAAGAAACGGATGGCGCGCATTACCACGGCGGCTGTTTTGTGTTTGACGAGCGCCGCACGCTGGCCGCCGACCTCGCTGTGGGCACCCTCAGCGCCAAGGCTGAAGACGCTATAAATACATGAGCTATCAGCGCTTACGCCACAAGCGCTAGAGGCCTATTTGGCTGCTAACCTGCGTACAACCTTGCATCACGGCTTGAAACGGTGCGCCGGCAAGGGAATCCGCTCGGTGTCTCCGGGCACCTGACCCATCTGATCGGTTTCCCAGTCGTGGGCTGCCTGCACGATGCGGTCTTTGCTGCTGGAGACAAAGTTCCACCACATGTGGCGGGGTGCATCCAGCGGCGCACCACCTATCACCATCAGCCGCGCCCCTGTGGCGCCCGCCTGCAACCGCGCCGATGCGTCGGGCGGCAACACGGCCATGGTGTGCTCGGCCAGCGGCTGGCGATCAAGCCGCACGGCGGCATCCACCGGGTACACCGCCATCTCCTGCGCCAGGGCGGGCAGCTCTAGCACGCCTTGTGGCGGCAGCTGCACATCCAGGTACAGCGTGGACAACATCGCGGCCACCGGCGAGGTCACGCCAAACGCCGACCCGATGAGCACCCGCACCGTGGCGTCGCCCACCGATCGCTGCGCAATGGCGCTGGCAGGTGTGTGCGTGAACGAAGGCGGGCAGTCTTCCTGCCCCAGTGGCAGTGCAGACCACAGCTGGATGCCGTGGTTGACATAGCTTTGACTGGCCAATGCCAAAGGCCGGCGCTCGGAATGCACGATGCCGCGCCCGGCGGTCATCCAGTTGATGGCGCCGGGCTCTATCTGCTGCACGCTGCCCAGGCTGTCGCGGTGCAGGATGGCACCCGAAAACAGGTAGGTCACGGTGGCCAGGCCGATGTGCGGGTGCGGCCGCACGTCGTATTCGTCCGTGGGCTGCACGGTAACGGGGCCAAAGTGATCAAAAAACAGGAACGGCCCCACCGATTTGCACTGCACGGCGGGAAGGAGCCTGCGCACCGTAAACCCGCCCCCCAGATCCTTCAAATGACCGGAGAGCACCAGTGGCGCCATGCTCATGCCATGCGCTCCACGGTAGTGGTGATTTCAGTGGTGACGGCCGTCATAAGCTTGTGCACCGGGCATTTGTGCGCAACGGCCTGCAGCTCTTGCAACTGGTCATCGCTGAGATCGCCACTGATCTGCATACGGGCTGCAAGGTGGTAGGTGCCCGCGCGCTCGGCCGAAGCGTCGCGCTCGATCACCGTGCGCACGTCGGTCACGGGAATGCCCTTGCGGCGCGCGTACCAGAGCACCGTGAGCGCCTTGCACGAGCCCAGCGCCGCGTCGTACAGGTCGTGCGGGTTGGGGCCTGTGTCGTCGCCTCCCTCTGCAGCGGTGCCATCCACCACCAGCGCGTGGCTGCGAATGGTCAGCGTTTGCGCCATGGGCGTGGAGACGATGCGATTGAGTTCAATGGCCATGGGGCGACTCCAAAGTGGTTTGATGCATCAGTCGCCCAGGCGTGCCGCAACCGCCGCCACGCGCTGGCCCAGCAACCGGCCCGTTTCCAGATCGCCGGGCAACATTTCGGCGGCAGAGGCATCCGAGGGCGACTGCGCCATGGCGCCGCTGAACGCGCCCATCCAGTTGACATCGTTGCGCGTGGCCGCCTTCGAGTTGGCAGGCATCATGCCCGCGCCCACCCACAGCCCGCCATGCTGCATGGCCAGATGAAACAGATAGTCGAGCGTGACCTGCTTGTCGCCGTTGATGCTGGCACTGTTGGTGAAGCCCGCAAAGAGCTTGTCTTTCCAGGACTGGTTGAACCAGGGCTTGGACGAGGCATCCGCAAATTTTTTGAACTGCCAGCTTGGGCCTGCCATGTAGGTGGGAGAGCCCATGATGATGGCCTTGGCGGCCAGCAGGGTCTCCCAGCCGCCTTCGGGCAGGTTGCCGTCGGCATCAATCGCCACCAACTGGGCGTCCGCGCCATCGGCCACGGCCTGGGCCATGCGCTGGGTGTGGCCGTAGCCGGAGTGATAAACCACTGCAATCAAAGACATGGATGAATCCTTCTGTGCAAGAGAAAAAAGACCCACGCGTCACCCTCGGAAAGGTGGGGTGGACCGAGAAATACGTTCGCAGAGCTTAGCGGGCTGCGCGCTGGCCGTCCACGCTCCAGGCGCCGGCACCACGGCCACCGGATTTTGCAAAGAGGCCGATAGGGTGAGCGCCAGAAAAAAAGAACCAGACAAACCGGCAGCGGCGCAAATCTCAGGCGGCAAGGTCAAACACCAGCACCTCGGCGTCCTGGCCACCGGTCAGCGCCAGGGACGATTCGTTTTCGAGCAGCGCGGCATCGCCTGCGGCCAGTGGCTGGCCATTCACACACAGCGCACCGCGCACCAGGTGCACATAGGTCTTGCGTGCCGGGTTGAGGGGCTGGGTGACGGCCTCCGGGCCATCCAGCAGCCCCGCATACAGCGTGGCATCGGCATGCACGGTAACCGAGCCCTGCGCTCCGTCGGGTGAGGCCACGAGCCGCAATGCACCGCGTTTTTCGGCGGCAGTGAACGTCTTTTGCTCGTAGCTGGGCGCAATGCCCCGCTCGTCGGGCACTATCCAGATCTGCAGAAAATGCGTGGTCTGGCCGGCAGCGTGGTTGAACTCGCTGTGCGTCACACCGGTGCCAGCGCTCATGCGCTGCACGTCGCCGGGCGGAATGCCCTTCACGTTGCCCATGCTGTCCTTGTGGGCCAGCTCGCCCGACAGCACATAGCTGATGATCTCCATGTCGCGGTGGCTGTGGGTGCCAAAGCCAGTGCCGGGCGCAATGCGGTCTTCGTTGATGACGCGCAGGTTGCCAAAGCCCATGTGGCGCGGATCGTGGTAACCCGCAAAGGAAAAGCTGTGGAAGGAATGGAGCCAGCCATGGTCAGCGTGGCCCCTGTCTTGCGATTTTCGAACAGTCAGCATGGTCATTGCTCCTTTCAAGACTCGACTGTAGGGGGCGGGCCTGCGCTGCAGGGTCTGGGGGATTGTCGGAATCGTTCAAAAAATCTGAACTAACATTGCTGCACCATGCCCCACGCCTACGACGTTCTCACCCCGGACAGCCTTGCCATGCTGCAGGTGATTTCGGAAACCGGCAGCTTTGCGGCCGCAGCCCGGCACCTGGGCCTGGTGCCCAGCGCGCTGACCTACCGGGTGCGCCAGATCGAAGACGCCCTGGACGTGCTGCTGTTTGATCGCACAGCCCGCCAGGCACGCCCCACCGAAGCCGGCGCCGAGCTGCTGCGCGAAGGCGCACGGCTGCTGCGCGAGATCGATGCCGTGGCCAACCGCGTGCGCCGCGTGGCCACAGGCTGGGAGCCCCAGCTCACGATTGCCGTGGACGGCGTGGTCTCCCCACACACCATGCTGGAACTGGTCGATGCGTTTTATGCCATGGCCCCGCCCACCCACCTCAAACTGCGTGACGGCATCATGACCGGCACCCTGGAGGCACTGACCACCGGCAACGCCGATCTGGCCATTGGCGTCTCGGCCGAGGGCTCGAACGTGGCCGGCCTGCAGCAAGGGCTGCTCGGCGAGTTGCGGTTCATCTACGTGGTGGCACCGCACCACCCGCTGGCGGCGGTGCCAGAGCCCATCACCGACGCCACCTTGCTGCAGCACCGCGCGGTGGCCGTGGCCGACTCGGCGCAGCGCGGCGGTGCCACCATGGGCCTGCTGGGCGGGCAGGATGTGCTCACGGTGGACACCATGCAGGCCAAGGTGCAGGCGCAGCTGCGCGGCCTGGGCGGAGGCTTTTTGCCGGAACCCATGGTGCGCCCCTATGTGGAGGCCGGCCATCTGGTGGCACGCCGCGTAGCCCGGCCCGAGCGCAGCCTGCGCATTCACTATGCATGGGGCGGTCCCGGTTTCACGACGCCCGGGCGCGCACTGCAATGGTGGCTGAATCAGCTGCAAAGCACGGCCACGCGCCATGCCCTGCTGGAAAACCACCATCATTTCTGATGTCCGACCCCGCGCCACGCGTGTAGAGTGGCTCTTATTAGATTTCTCCAGCCGACCGTCTCCGAAAGGC
>NZ_QOZT01000137.1:0-5716 GCF_003345135.1 Acidovorax sp. BoFeN1 | reverse complement strand
GACCATGACATCTGCCCACAACACCCCCACCGTGCAGCCGGGCGAGCTGCTGGACGACTCGGCCCTGCTCTCCCTGGAAGACCTGGCCCGCACCTGCCACATGGCGCCGGACTGGGTGAGCGAACGGCTGGAGGCCGGCCTGCTGCAGGCCGACAGCCCGGACGGCCACTGGCGCTTTGTCAGCGCCACCGTGGTGCGCGCACGCCGGCTGGCCCAGCTGGAAACCACCTTCGACGCCGATCCCCATCTTGCAGCCCTCACGGCCGACCTGATAGAGGAAGTGGCACATCTGCGCCAACGCCTGCAGCACCTGGAGGCCGCCACGGGCCCTGGACCACAACCCAGGTGACCTGCGTGGTGACCCGTGTCGTGACATCACCGTGCCATTTTTCGCTGGCGCTGGCGGGAGGCAACCTGTAGGATTTCGTAACAACTCCCTGTCTGCCGGGCTCCCGGCACACCATGCCCCAGTGGCGCCCGACTCACCCATTGACGATGCCCAATCCCAAGCGCCAACTCTCCCGCCGCGTCTATCCCTTGCGCGCGCTGGGCATGGGGCTTGGCGGGGTGGTGGTGGGCGTGGTGCTGTGGGAGCGCAATGCCGGCCTGGCGGCCTGGCTGTGCATGGCTGCGATCTCCTTCGTGTGGCCCCATGTGGCCCACCTGCTGAGCCGCCGCAGCGCTGACCCCTACCGCGCCGAAATACGCAACCTGCTGGTGGATTCGGCGCTGGCAGTGGTCCTGGTGACGCTGATGCACTTCAACTTGCTGCCCAGCGTATTGCTGGTCACGCTGACCATGGTGGACAAGATCACCACCGGCATCCGGGGCCTGTGGGCCCGCTCGCTGCCGGGCATGGCGGGGGCTGCAGTGGCCGGTGCGGCGTTCAACGGCTTTCAGTGGGCGCCAGAAACATCCATGTCGGTGATTCTGGCGTGCCTGCCCGTGATGGTGCTGCACACCCTGTCGGTCAGCTTGGTGAGCTACCGCCTGATCCGCAGGGTGTCGCGCCAAAACCAGCTGCTCGACGAATTGCGGCGCATCGACGCCCTCACGGGCCTGTATGACCGCGGCCACTGGCAGGAGCAGGCCGAAGCCACGCTGCACCGCCACCACGCCACCGATGAACCGGCCTGCCTGGTGATGCTGGACATCGACCATTTCAAGCAGATCAACGACCAGCATGGCCACACCGTGGGCGACGAGGTGCTGCGCGCGCTGGCGCGCATCGTGCTCAGCAATGTGCGCGCCACCGACTGCGCTGGCCGCTACGGCGGCGATGAGTTCGCCATCGTGCTGCGCGGCATGCACCTGGACGGCGCCACGGCGGTGGCCCATCGCATCCGCGAACAGGTGCAAGCCCTGCAGTTGCACGAGATGCCCGGCCTGCAGTTCACCACCAGCATGGGCGTGGCAACGGCCGACCACCGCCACAGCAGCCTGCGCGCATGGACCAACGCCGCCGATGCCGAGCTTTACCAGGCCAAGGCTGCGGGGCGCAACCGTGTATCGGCCAGTTCCATGCCAGACATGGCGCCGGTGGTGTAGCCGCTTCGTCTTGCTGATTCGGCGCCAGCGCCCGGCGCAGGGTGGGGCCGCCAATGCGGGTCAATGCCCACCAGGTGCCTGCCTGCGCAGGGCGGCGGGCAAAAGCGGCGAAAAAGCTGCAGCCATCAGGCGGCGTGGGCTGGCCACTCCACCCGCACCGTGCAGCCAGCGCCCGGCACGGCGGTGGCCGTGATGGCGCCGCCATGGCGTTGCGCAATGGCGCGGCACAGCGCCAGCCCTGTGCCCACGCCTTCAAACTCGCTTTCGCGGTGCAGGCGCTGGAACACACCAAACAATGTGCCGGCGCGTGCGGGGTCAAACCCCACGCCGTTGTCCTGCACGGTAAAGGCCACATGGCCAGCCGGTGCGACAACAGCCTGCACGGCAATGCAGGGCTGCGCTGCCTGGCGCGTGAACTTGAGGGCGTTGCCCAACAGCTGCACCAACAGCTCCTGCAGCAAGGCCGGGTCGGCCTGCAGCGTGGGCAGATCCAACGCAATGCGCCACTCCACCGCCCGCCCGGCCTCGACAGCGGCAAGTGAGGCACGCGCCTGAACGATGGCATCTGCCAGCAAGACGGGCTGCAAGCGCAGCGGCGCCCGGCCCGCGCGCACCAGAGCCAGCAGGCCGTCGATCATGAGGCCCATGCGTTTGGCGGACTGGTCCATGGTGGCCAGAAAACCCAGCGCCTCCTGCACCTCGGGACCCTGCGCCACCTCGGGCGGCAAGTCGCCCAGCACCTCGCGCACCAGCGTGCCGTAAGACGTGACATGCCGCAGCGGCGCGCGCAGGTCGTGCGAAACCGCGCGCAAGAACTCTTCTTGCGCAGCGGCCATGTCGGCCACCTGCTGCTGGCTGCGGGCCAGCTCGGCGCGCAGCTCCTGCAGCTGGTGTTCGACGATGGCGTCGGGTTGCGTCATGGCTTGGGCATCTTGGCGGGGCGCTGCCAGTTTTCTTTGGTGATCTGCTTTCCCCGCGCCACGCCCAGCGCACCCGCAGGCACATCCTTGGTGATGGTGGAGCCGCCGCCCACGGTGGCCCCCGCGCCAATGGTCACAGGCGCCACCAGCACGCAATTGCTGCCGATATGCACGTCGGCCTCGATCACGGTGCGGTGCTTGTTGGCGCCGTCGTAGTTGGCGGTGATGCTGCCAGCACCGTAATTCACGCGCTCGCCCACGGTGGCGTCACCCAGGTAGGCGAGGTGGTTGGCCTTGGCGCCGTCGGCCAGGGTGCTGTTCTTCACTTCCACAAAGTTGCCGATGTGCACCTCGCGGCCCAGTTGCGCGCCGGGGCGCAGGCGGGCAAAGGGGCCAATCAATGCGCCCTCGCCCACCGTGGCACCGAGTTTCTCGCCGTCGATGTGGGTGTAGGGGTGGATGACGGCGCCCGCAGCGATGCGCGCGTTGGCAATGCAGCAGTTCGCGCCGATGCTCACGCCCTCGCCCAGCTCCACACGGCCGGTAAAGACGCAGTTCACATCCAGCTCCACGTCCTGCCCGCAGACCAATGCGCCGCGCACCCCGGTGCGGGCATCGTCGCGCAGGTCAAACCGTGCGGGGTCGGCCAGGCGCACGCCTTGCTCCATCAAGGCCCGCGCGGTGCGCAGCTGGTGCGCGCGTTCCAGTTCGGCCAGTTGCAGCGGGCTGTTCACGCCCGCCACCTGCAGCGCATCGGTGATGCGGTGGGCCGCCACGGGCACGCCGTCGGCGACGGCCATGGCGACAATGTCGGTAAGGTAGTACTCGCCCTGGGCGTTGTGGTTGGTGAGCCGTGTCAGCCAGCCACGCAGCACCCGCGCGGGCACGGCCATGATGCCGCTGTAAACCTCGGTGATGGCGCGCTGGGCATCGGTGGCGTCTTTGTGTTCGACGATGCCTTGCACGGCACCCTCGGCATTGCGCACGATGCGGCCGTAGCCTGTGGGGTCGGGCAGGGTCACCGTCAGCAGGGCAAGCTTGCCACCTTCGCCGGCAGCCACCAGGGCGCGCAGCGTGTCGGCCTGGGTTAGCGGCACATCGCCCGACAACACCACCACCGTGCCATCTTCGCGCAGGTGCGGCACGGCCTGCTGCACGGCGTGGCCGGTGCCCAGCTGGGGCTCCTGGCGCACGAACTTCAAGTCAAATGTGCCTGTAGCACTTGCTGCACCTGCGGTAGCCGCTTCTACTTCTGTAGCGCCGTGGCCGGTGATGACGATGGCGCTGCGCGCCTGCAGGTGCGCGGCCTGGTCCAGCACGTGGTGCAGCAGCGGGCGCCCGGCCAGGCGCTGCAGCACTTTGGGGATGCGGCTTTTCATGCGCGTGCCCTTGCCGGCCGCCATGATGAGAATGTCGAGTGAGGTCATGAAAAAGAAGTGTTGTGTGCACAGCAGGCACCCGCCGCGCGGGCATGGCACGAATTATCGTGCGGCACACTGCAATGCACCAAACGCTATAAATACAATAGCTACCAGCGCTTATCCATTAAGCGCTAGAGGCCATTTTGACCATATTTTTAGCAACGCAGGCGGTGCCTACAGCAACGGCATCAGCCGCGGCGGGGTGTCGTAATACTCGGCGATGCGCGCCAGGGCCCGCGTGTTCAGCAGGCGCAGCCGCCCGTTCTTGATCTCGTGCAGGCCCAGCCTCGACAAGCCGCGCAGCGTGCGGTTGGTGTGCACCAGCGACAACCCCAGTGCATCGGCGATGTGCTGCTGGTTGAGCGGAAACGCCACCGTGCCGTCCTCGACCAGCCCGATGCGGTCGAGCCGCCGGTACAGGTGCATGATCAGCATCGCCACGCGCTCGGTGGCGTTGCGGCGGCCGGCGGTCAGCAGGTTGTCGTCCACATGGCCTTCTTCGTGCGCCGACAGCCAGGTGATGTCGTAACCCAGGCGCGGATGTTCGCGAAACAGGGCCCACAGGCTGTCGTTCTGGAACACGCACAAAGAGCAATCGGTGAGTGCCTCGATGCCATGTGCGGACACATCGCCAAACTCTTGCTGCAGGCCCACCAGGTCGCCGGGCAGCAAGAAATTGAGGATCTGGCGGCGCCCGTCGCTCATGGTCTTGTAGCGAAATGCCCAGCCCGAATACAGCGTGAACAGCTTGGCGTTGGTCTGGTTCTCACGCACCAGCGCGCCGCCCGCGGCCACCGCCAGGCTGTCGGTACGAAAGCCCTCAATGAAATTAAGCACCTCGGGCTTTACCGCCGTAAATGCGCCGGTCTTGCGCAAGCGGCATTCGCGGCACGTGGGGGGGCACGCGTGGGGCGGCAAGGTGGCAATCATGGTGCGGCGATTCTAGGTGGGGGAAGGCAACCCACCCGAGACTACGCGCCCCGCAGCGCAGCGGGCACGCAACGCCCGCCCCGACTGTGTCTTTTGACATTGCGCGGCTATCGCCCCCCTCCTACATTCAGTCGCACTTATGACCCATTGCGCCGCCCTCTACGAAGTGCTCTATGTGAGCACCCTCGCCCCCCTTCACCCCCCGAGAGTGGTGGCCGAGATTGCCGCAAGGGCGCGCCATGTCAACGCCGAACTCGATGTCACGGGTCTGCTGATTTTTGACGGCCAGCGGTTTTGCCAACAGCTCGAAGGCCCGCAAAAGTCCGTGCTCAAACTCATCGAGCGCATCCGCAACGACCCGCGCCACATCAACGTGGAGGTGCTGCACCATGGCCCGCTGGCGGGGCGGCGGTTTCAGCAGTTCACCCTGGCGTTCAGCACCGTGGAGGACGTGGACGCCCTGGCCCGCATGGAGCAACTGGACGGAGAAGCGGCACTGGCCGCGTTTGAGGCCGTGCGCGGAGATGCCCTGCGCTAAGGCAATGCGGATTCAGACCGTGCGGAACAACTAACCCGCTGGCGCCGGGGCATTGCCCGGTGCAGCGCAAACCGGGCCAGGCCCGTGGCACACCGCCCGCCAGCGTGCACGACCTCTGCAACGGCCGTGCCCAGGGCCCGCCCAAGCTGCCCCAAGGCTTGCCCCAGGTCGCGCAGCGGTTGCGCCACGCCATGCTCCCAGTCACGGGCGTCGGCGCTGGCGGCACGCAGTGTGGCGGGGGCGGTCACGCCCTCCCAACGCACTTCCACCGCTTCGGCACAGCCGGGCGGGCTCCAGGCTTCCATCACGACATGCTGGCCGGCAGCGATGGCCAAGCACTCGCCCGCATGCAGCACATG
>NZ_QOZT01000136.1:0-5823 GCF_003345135.1 Acidovorax sp. BoFeN1 | reverse complement strand
CCCCCCAGCAGACGCTGCCAGCGGCCCCCCAACCCTGGCCGCGCCACGGGGGCAAAGCGCAAGATGCTGGTGGGTGCATTCACCTGCTCACCGTAGTCAACCCGCTCGACCAATTCAAAAGCATCCGTTCGCGGGGGCTTGGGCGTGTGCTGCAGCGCCAGCTCCTGGCCGATCAGCTGACTGACGGCCTGGCCCCAGCGGACAAACGCCTGGGTCGACTGCCTGTCCACCGTTTCCAGCGCCAGCATGCGGCGCCAGCCCTGGGCCAGCAAAGCGGCTTGCACGTCTTTTGCAAACTGACAAAACCGCGGGAACTGCTGATCCCCAAAACCCAGCACGGCAAAGCCCAAACCAGGAGGCGCCTTCACCTTGCCCAACCGCGCGAGAAACTGGCTGGCTGAGCTGGGTGCATCGCCGTCGCCATAAGTCGCCGTCAGGATGAACAGGCGTTCGGCACGGCGGTACTGTGCCGCCAGTTGGTTCATGGGCGCCGTGTGCACCTGCAAACCCGCCTGCGTCAAGGCGTTGTGCAGCGCATTGGCAAAGCCCCAGGTGCTGTTGTTTTCGCTGCCAACCAAAATAATGGTGTCGGCCGATTGCGCCGCGCTGTTGCCAACAATGCGCGGCATGGACTGGCGCCGCGCCCACCAGGTCAGCGCACCTGTGGCACCCAAGACCGGCACCCCCAGCGCACAAAACCCCAGCAACAAACCAAGCCACCACAAGCCCTCGCCGGTGTGCAATTGGTAGACCTGCTCGTAGATGCGGCGTGCCACACCATGGGCCTGATAGGACAACAGCGCGCCAGTTGCTTGGTCGACATACGCATCGCCCTGGTTCGTCCGCAGCGAATAAACGTCCGAAGGGTCGCTCGGGTGGGGGTACACCAGCTCGCGCAAGTCATTCAGATCGGTTGCCAGCAAGGCCGCCAGCGCCGTGACCGGCTGTGCGGGGCCGCCCGCCTGCCTGGACGGAAACTGCGGCTCGCTTTGCATGCCATCTGGCACCAGTGCAAACGTTGCCGCCGACATATAAATGCCCGTCAACGCAGACAACAGCAGCGCCGGCAGCACCCAACGCCCCACCTGCGCGTGCCAGCGCTGGTTTACGCCGCCGCGCAGCGGCTGCGCAATTTGCCGCCAGCCCCCAACGCGCCAGACCAGCAACACCACGCCAGAAACACACAAGAAAAGCATCGCCAGGGCCACCACACCCACCACCGCCCGGCCAGGCGTGTCAAAAAGCAAAGAGCGGTGCAGGTCTTTCACCCAGCGCGAAAAACCCGAAGGTGCATGGGGGGCAATGCCTTGGCCGCTGACCGGGTCGACACGGTCTGCGCCCGGCTGGTCGTTGCGGGTGTAATAAACAATGATCGAGCCCGAGGGCGTGCGCTCAATTTGCTCGACATCGGGGTAATGCAGCGCCACCCGGCCCGCCAGCGCTGCCACGCTGATCTGACCGTCTGCGGACACCGTGGCCTGGAGCCGCTCCAGCGCCGGGTCCAACGACAAAGCCACCCCACTGAGCGACAGCACCGTCAGAAACAAGGCGGCGATCAGACCCGCGAGTGAGTGAAGCTTGCGCACCATCGTACGAACCCTTGCTTAACGCGCCGTCACATGCCGTAGGTGAATGACTGGACATAGCCGCGCCCTGCGGCGGGTTTACCGGCGCCCTGGGTGGTCAGGGGCACGCGCACGTCGGCCGCGTTGTCGCGCCCATCTTCCACCGCGCTGTCGATGCGAATTTCATGGCCGGAGTCAATCAGCACATCGGCCAGTTCCACGGTGACTTTGAGCGTTTTTCCACTGCCCACGCTGGCACCACTGACGCCATCAAACTCTGCCGCCTTCAAGCCACTGCCACGGGCCCAGTCACGCAGATGTTTGTAGTACTTGGATTTTTTTCCGGACACCCAGAGCGTTTTTTTGTACAGACCGCTCGTATCGGTCACGTAAATCGCCAGATATGCCCCGTCGCCACCGTAGTTTTTGAGCTGGGTGGTCAAGGTCACCGGACGCGCCTGCGCCAGGTTGGGCAGCGTCATCACGCCGGCAAGGCAAAGCAAAGCAGCAAGTTTTTTCATAATGATTCTTTCGGTAAATTGTCAGGACTGCGCACGCCGCGCGCCCACCGTGGTCTGAAAGTGAAGAAGAAAGCCAGCGCGCGTTTCAAATGCCAACGGGCGCCATCCGGCACACGGGCCCTCGCTCGGCAGGGGCGTCATTTGGCTTTCTGTGCTGGATCAAGATAGTCCGCCGCTTCAGCGTCGTCACTGAACTCGATTTCGAGTTTTTTGATGCGCAGTGACTGGGGCGAATACTTGCCTTTGAATCGGTTTCCCCGGGCATCGATACCGCGAACCTCATAGCAACCATCGTCCACCTTGATGCGTTGCACCGTGCCGCCCCGCTGCTCGATCTGCTGGCGCAGCCGCTCACGCGGCTGCCAGTCGGCCACCGGGTCTGCACAATCGTTTGCAGCCCATGCTGCACCGCCCATGAGCATGCCGGCCAGCGCGGTGTTGACGAGAACCAAAGCTTTCATGATTTCTCTCCTCTGTGAACAGACAAGAGAACTCTAACGACGCAGCCTTAACACTTGATGAACTGGACCGCCGCCAGTGAATTGCCTGTTTTCGTTAGCGACGCCTTGCAGCTACCCCCGCGCCAAAGCTGCCTGCGCCCATTTCTGCGCAGACAAGAAGTTGTCCGCGAATTGCAACAGCAGCGTGTGAGTTGACCCAGCCCCACTGGAGAACTGTGGCAGCATGGCGGCCGGGTTTTCAGGCTCTTCTTCTCCAAGGTGCGATTTTTTGCAAAAAAATGCTTTGCGGTCTCTGGCGCTGCTGCTTTTGCTGCTGACGTTGGTGGTCGTCGCCGAAATCGGCCTCACCCATCGAAACGCTTATGAAGCGACCCAAGCCCATGAGCGCGACCGGGTGCAGCACGACCTAGCAGACATGCGGCTCACGGTCAGTGGTTATCTGGAAAAATTGACGCGCGATGCACAGTTGATGTCCCGCTCGACCGTGCTGGGCCTGTATTTGAGCGACCCCACACCTGAAAACACAACCCATGCCGAGAAAGCGCTGCAAACCCTGTCCATGCTGCGCGGGGACTATGACCAGACACGCTACATCGACCAGAACGGGCAGGAAAAGATTCGGGTCGACAGAGAAAACGGCCAATCCGTCTTGCACAGGCAGGGTTTGCAAAACAAGTCGGACCGCGGCTATGTGCAGACGGGGCTTCAGCTTGGCGCAGGCCAGGTTTTGGTGTCAGAACTGGACCTGAACGTCGAGCAGGGAGTAATTGAAGAACCCCACCGGCCAACCCTGCGTGCCGTGGCCCCGGTTTTCCTCGATGGCAGCCGCAGGGGGCTGATGGTGCTGAACATCGCTGCTGATGAACTGCTCGCCAGCCTGCGCGTCAACCTGCCCGCTGGCAGCGATCTGGTGATGCTCAATGCCACCGGCGGCTGGATCACCGGAGGGGGTGCACTGGACTGGCAGTTCATGCTGGATCCGTCGGCACGACTGAGCGCGCAGGACCCGGCCTTGTGGGCATCCATTGAAGGCCAGCACAGCGGAAGCTTCGAGCGCCTGGGCGAGTGCTATCACTACGAGTGGTTCCAGACGACCGGTGATGGTGTGCAGGCGCCCAAGTGGCTTTTGGCACAACGGCGTGCCAACGAGCCCTGCGCTGCTGCCGCCGCCGAAGCCACCCAGATAGCCGCCAAAAGAATTGCCATCACACTGCTCATCGCCCTTCCCCTGGCAGTGCTGTGGCACCAATCACGCGTCAAAAGTCGGCGTTTTCAGCAAGCCCTGCAAGACCAGCAGGCCGAGTTGAGCATGATCGCCCAGGAGGCAGGCCATGCAATGATCATGGTGGACCGCCAGTGCCATGTGCTTTGGATGAACCGGGAGGCCGAGCGGTTGCTGGGCTGGAGCGAAGCCGAGCTGGTGGGTAAAAATCTGCATGAAACCATCCACCTCACACCTGAGGGACAACCGGTTCACGCGGGGCTGTGCCCCACGCTGAACGCCCTTGAAACCGGCGAACGCCATGGCACAGACCGCGATTCGATGGTGGGTCGAAATGGCCAGCGATTGGTGTTCAGCACCCGCGTCACCCCGTTCGGCCCCGCAGAAAACCGCAAGGCCGTTGTCGCCTTTGCGGATGTCAGCACCCATGTGGCACTGCAACAAGAATTGGCCGTCCAGGCGCAAACAGACGTGCTGACCGGCACGCTCAACCGCCGATCCATCGTGCAAAACCTGCAGGCTGCCCTGGACGACCCGACTCAGACCCCCTGCGTACTGGCGCTGGACATTGATTTCTTCAAGAAAGTCAACGACACGCACGGACACCAGACCGGCGACCAGGTACTGATCCACTTCTGTCGAACCATAGAAACCATGCTGCGCAAGGGAGACCTTCTGGGCCGCATGGGTGGCGAGGAGTTTCTGGTGGTGGCAAACACCCTGTCGCTGGCAGATGCCATGGGCCTGGCGGAGCGCATTCGTGCAGCCATCGCCGGTACACCATGCCTGTGCAGCCCGGACACCCCGATTGCCATCACCACCAGCGTCGGCGTGGCCCAGCCCCACGTCGGAGAAACGATGGAACAACTGCTGGAGCGCGCCGACGAAGCCCTCTACCGCGCCAAGCACGCAGGGCGCAATCGGGTGATGAAGGCAGGCGCGGCAATCGCCTGAAAGCCACGCGCCCAACCCACACGCCCGGGCCAGCCAAGCCCGGCGCGGCGGCTCTGCAAGCGCACCACAGGCATCAGCGACGCCATATCAAGTCCACCAGCGCACCAACCCCGCTGCCACCGCACCCAGCACCACCACCAGCAAAAACGGCAGCCGCAGCCACAAGGCCAGCGCCGCTGCTGCCAGGGACGCCAGGCGCGCGTCGATCACCAGGGCGGTGCCTGCGGCAAAGGTGTTCATCACCGTGAGCGAGGCGAGCAGCGCCACGGTGATGGCGCCGGCCACACGGGTCATCCGCGGGTTTTGCAGCCAGCGGGCCGACACGGCGTAGCCCGCCAGCTTGGTGAGGTAGGTGGCTGCGCAGGCCAGCAGGATGAAGCCCCAGAGCGTCATGCCGCGCCCCCGGTGCGAGACGCGTCCCCGTGGGCATCCGGTGTACGCCCGCGCCAACCCCAGGCGGCGCCCACCACGGCGGCCAACAAAATGGGCAGGCCGGGCGGCACCAGCGGCACGGCCAGGGCGGTGGCCACGCCGCACAGCACCGCCAGCGCCACGGGTTCGCGCTGTTGCAGGCGCGGCCACAGCAGGGCCAGAAAGGCCGCCACGGCGGCGCCGTCCAGGCCCCAGCGGCGCGGGTCGCCCAGGGCGTCGCCCAGCAAGGCGCCGAGCAGGGTGAACAGGTTCCAGAGCACGAACACGCCGACGCCCGCCGTCCAGAAGCCGCGCCGCTGTTCATCGGGCGTGGTCTGGCCTGCGGCGGTGGCGGCGGATTCGTCGATGGTGAGCTGCGCTGCCACGGCCTTGCGCCAGCCGGTGGGGCCGACCATGCCGTTCATCTGCATGCCGTAGACCGCGTTGCGCACGCCCAGCAGCGCGGCGGCGCCGAGGGCCGCAGAGCCCGCGCCGCCGCCGGCAATAACGCCGATGAAGGCGAACTGGGAGCCGCCGGTGAACATGAGCAGACTCAGCGCCATGGCCTGCCATACGGTGAGGCCCGCCGCCACGGCCAGGGCGCCGAACGAGATGCCGTAGAGGCCGGTGGCGACGGCAATCGACAGGCCCATGCGGATGGCGGGGGTCCAGGTGGCGGGGCGCAGGGT
>NZ_QOZT01000135.1:0-6125 GCF_003345135.1 Acidovorax sp. BoFeN1 | reverse complement strand
TTGACCGCGGCGCGCTACAACCCGGTCATCCGGGCGTTCTACGAGCGACTGAAGGCTGCAGGCAAGCTGCCCAAGGTTGCCTTGGTCGCCTGCATGCGCAAGCTGCTGACCATGCTCAACGCCATGGGCAGAACCGGCAAACCTTGGGACGCATCGCTTCATAGTGCTTGACTTTGAAGACGGTTACTCAGGGGGGACATGCTAAATCGCGGATTCTTCGTCAGAAGCGCGGGCCGCCGGGGTCGCCTTGCCGCGATCGGTGTCGCTGGTTTCAAACTTGCCGTCGTCTTCTTCGGCCAGCTCATCGCCCTCTTCCAGGCCCATGTCGTGGGCACGCGCCTTGGCGCGCAGCACCAGCAGCGTTTCGATAAAGAGGTCGCGGCATTCGTAGCGCAGCAGCCAGGCCAGCTGCATCCAGTCGCGGTCGGCCACTTCGTCCTGGTCGATGCGGGGCTGCACGTAGCCCGATGCCAGCAACTCGTCATCGCTCAAGGTGGGGCCGTAGTCTTCGGTGGCGTCAAAAGTGCCGGTGCGGGCAAAAGCCTCGATGCGGCTCCACTTCTCGGCAAAGTAATTGGCCAGGGCCTCGCTGCCGCCTTCCAGATCACCAATCGCCGTCAAAAACTCCACCGGGTCGGCGTCGTCCCGAAAAATAACGGCGTTGACCATGTTGCGCAGGTGCGTGTGGGTGAGATCCTTGTATTGCTTTTCCAGCACCATGGCGCGCGCAAACTGCTCGGGCGTGACCAGCAGGTTGACGACAGATGCCTTGGAATCGTCGTACTCGCGCATCACGGCCAGCACGTCTTTGGGTGCCAGCTGGTCCAGCACGACCATCAGGGCGTTGTCGCCTTCGGTGTCGGCCAGGTCGGCCAGCGCCGACTCGGCGCCCACGATGTCGCCGGCGGCAATCAGGCTGGTGGTTTTGGTGATGAGGGCCAGGTGGTTCATGTACGGAAAATCTCAGTCTTTGCGGTCAAAGCCTACCTCGGCCAGCCAGTTGGAGCTGGCCTCGTCACGGGTGCGGCTGTTGTGCGGGTCGGCAGCATCGTCAGCGCTCAGGGCGTTGTAGTCATCGTCGTGCTCGGCCCCATCCTCAGAATCTTCATCAGTATCGTGATCGGTATCGCCCTGCGCGGCCGCCGGTGCCAGGCGGGCATGCTGGTGCAGATACTCCAGCCCTGCCGCCACGACCATGAAAGCGGGTCCACCGGGCTCGCGCAAAACGGTTTGAGCCAGGCTGGCGGCCCAAGGTTCCAGCGAGACCGCGCCCGTCAGCGTGCCCCACTCGGGCAGGTTGTCGGCCCCCTGGCTGAGCAAGTACTCCATCACCGAAGGCTTGGCAAAACGGAAGCCCTGATGAAAGACCACCGCCACCATCTCGGGCGCCAGCTCCATCATCTTCACCAGGAAACCGATTTCAGAGCGCTTTTCTGCCAGCCGCTTGCGCAGCACATCCTTGCCCTCCGAGTCCGAAACCAGGTCGTCCAGCTCGGCCTGGTAGGCCGAACGCAAGTCATAAAAGTAGGAAGAAAGTTTCACTTGGGAAGAATGCTCTTGAAATAGGTTTGCCAGATCTCTTGTGCCGTCTGCAGCGGGTCGTCCAGCAGGTTGCGGCGGCGGTTGTCGTCGTAGGCCTGGCGGGCCTCGTCGTCCGACAGGACTTCGTAGGCTTTTTGCACGGCCTGAAATCGCTGCGCCGCGTCGGGCGCATCGTTTCTGTCCGGGTGATAGAACGAGGCTTTCTGGCGAAAGGCCTTCTTGATGTCGGACAGCGACGCGTTGGCGCTCAGCCCAAGGGCTGCGTAATGGTCTGCGGTCATGGATTGCTTACATGGGCGCGCTGGCCGGTGTAATGGCCAGCGCGCCAGGGCGGGAATAGGCGGTCAGCTGCCCAGGCTCACAAAGACGTTCTGCACGTCGTCGTTGGCATCAATGGCCGCCAGAAAGCTCTCAACCTCTTCGAGCTGCTCGGGCGTCAGGTTGGCGGGGTTCACCGGGTTCTTGGGCTTGTAGCCCAGCTTGGCCGACAGCACGGTAAAGCCCTGTGCCGGGAGTGCGCGGCTGACCAGGTCGAGGTCGGTCGGGTCGGTCCAGAAGGTGGTGGTGCCTTCTTCGTCGCCCGCTTCAAAGTCTTGCGCGCCGGCTTCAATGGCGGCCAGCTCGGGGTCGGCGCCGGGGGTAGCGGGTTCGGCTTCGATCATGCCCACATGGTTGAAATCCCATGCCACCGACCCCGAGGTGCCCAGCTGGCCCTTGCGAAACAGCACGCGCATCTCGGGCGCGGTGCGGTTGACGTTGTCGGTCAGGCATTCGACCATCACGGCCACCTGGTGGGGGGCAAAGCCCTCATAGATGACGCGCTCGAAATGGACGGCCTCGTCCCCGATACCGGCACCCTTCTTGATGGCGCGCTCCAGGGTGTCCTTGGGCATCGAGACCTTGCGGGCCTGCTCGACCACGAGGCGCAGGCGCGAATTGCCGGCAGGGTCGGCCCCGCCACGCGCAGCCACCATGATTTCCTTGGCCAGCTTGCCAAACAGCTTTCCTCTGGCGTCTGCGACTTGTGCCTTACCTTTTGCTTTCCACTGGGCGCCCATGGCGAATGTTCCTTGGTGTTGTGGCGCTCCATGAACCTGTTCAATGGCGCCTGGTTTTGTGTCTGGGCCGGCTGCACGCGGGAGTTTCCAGAGAAAACCTTGCACGCAACCGAACCCTGTAGATTACCACCCGGCGATTCGCCTCATCTTTTGGCATGTGGAGTGAACGAAGCGGGTTAACCTGCTGACTGCCCTCCGCGCCTCCAGTTCGACAGGGCACTGGCAAGCGCGGCCCCACCCCGCTGCAACGGGCCCATCTGCACAATGGATACCAGCGGGCGCCAACGGACGCTTTCTGACCACCATCCACACGGAGTTTCTTCCTTGCTCAACACCCTCTGGCTGGGTTTTTTTGTCACCGCAGCCATCGCCGCACTGTCCCAATGGCTGGTGGGTGACAACGCCCAGATCTTTGCAACCATGGTCGAAGCCCTGTTCTCCATGGCCAGACTGTCGGTCGAGGTGATGGTGCTGCTTTTTGGCACGCTCACGCTGTGGCTGGGTTTTTTGCGCATTGCAGAAAAGGCCGGCATCGTGAATGCCCTTGCGCGCTGGCTGGCGCCGCTGTTTGCGCGGCTCATGCCGGGCGTGCCGCGCGGCCACCCGGCCCTGGGCCTGATGACGCTGAACTTTGCCGCCAACGCGCTTGGGCTGGACAACGCCGCCACGCCCATGGGTCTGAAGGCCATGCGCGCGCTGCAAGAGCTGAACCCGCATCCCGACACCGCGACCAACGCGCAGATTCTGTTTTTGGTGCTCAACGCGTCATCGCTCACGCTGCTGCCGGTCACCATCTTCATGTACCGCATGCAGCAGGGCGCGCCCGACCCGACGCTGGTGTTCCTGCCCATTTTGCTGGCCACGTCTGCCTCCACGCTGGTGGGGCTGCTCAGCGTGGCGGCGGTGCAGCGGTTGCCCCTGTTCAGCCCGGTGGTGCTGGCCTATCTGCTGCCGGTGGCCCTGGCACTGGCAGGCTTCATGGCGCTGTTGACCACGCTGAGCGCGGCGGCGCTGGCGCAGCTGTCTTCGCTGCTGGGCAACCTCACGCTGTTTGCGCTGGTGGTGCTGTTTGTCTGCGTGGGCGCCTGGCGCAAGGTGGCCGTGTATGAGGCGTTTATCGACGGCGCGAAAGAGGGTTTTGATGTGGCCAAGGGATTGCTGCCCTACCTGGTGGCCATGCTGTGCGCTGTGGGGGTGTTTCGCGCCTCGGGTGCGCTGGGCTATGTGCTGGATGCCATCCGCTGGTGCGTGGAGCTGCTGGGCATGGATGCGCGCTTTGTCGACGCCCTGCCCACGGCGCTGGTCAAGCCGTTTTCGGGCAGTGCGGCGCGCGCCATGCTGATCGAAACCATGCAGAGCCAGGGCGTGGACAGCTTCGCCGCGCTGGTGGCCGCCACCGTCCAGGGCAGCACCGAAACCACGTTTTATGTGCTGGCGGTGTACTTTGGGGCGGTGGGCATCCAGCGGGCACGCCATGCGGTGGCCTGCGCGCTGCTGGCAGAGCTGGCAGGGGTGGTGGCCGCCATTGTGGTGTGCTACCGGTTTTTTGGCTGAAATTCAAGCAAAATTGGCCTCCAGCCCTTATCCATAAAGCGCAAGCAGCTATTATTAATATAGCAACCAAGGGTTTTGGCACCCGAGGCTGCGGTCCCTGCGAATGGTCTGGCAGCGCTTGCGCCCGGACACAGGGCGCAGTGGCGAGCGATCAGACCACCGCAATGGCAGCCAGCGCCTGCTCAAAATCGGACTGCAGGTCCTGAAGCTCTTCCAGGCCGACCGACAGGCGAATCATGCTGTCGCCAATGCCCATGGCGGCCCGCACTTCAGGCCCCGCCTCCCAAAAAATGGTGTGCGCCACCGGAATGATGAGCGTGCGCGTATCAGCCAGGCCCGTGGCCTTGATGGGGAGCTGCAGGCGGTTGCACAGCGGCAGGCACTGGGCGGGGTCGCGCAGTTCGAATGACAGCAGCCACGAGCCCGCCTTGAGGTGCTTTTTGGCCTGCGCATATTGCGGGTGCGACTCCAGCAGCGGGTAATGCACCCGCGCCACGGCAGGGTGCTGCTCCAGCCACCGGGCCAGGGCCAGCGCGGTGGCGCTGGTGCGGTCCATGCGCAGGGCCAGCGTTTCGGCGCCCAGCGCCATCTGGTGCGCGGCATGGGACGACAAGGCGCCGCCCATGTCGCGCAGGCCTTTCTTGCGCACCTGTTGCAGACCCCAGCCCTTGGCATTGCCCTTGCGATAGGCCGGAAAGATGTTTGGGTAAGTGCTCCAGTCAAAAACACCGGTGTCGATCACGGCGCCGCCCAGCGCATCGCCCTGCCCACCGATGCTCTTGGTGAGCGAATGCACCACCAGCCCCGCTCCCACCGTGCCCGGACGAAACAGATACGGCGAGGCCACCGTGTTGTCCACCACATAGAGAAGCCCGCGCTCTTTGCACCGTGCGCCAATGCCTTCGAGGTCGGGCATCTGCGTGCCGGGGTTGGCGATGGTTTCGACAAACACCATGCGCGTGTGCGGCCGCACGGCGGCAGCCACCTGCGCGGCATCCGTCACGTCCACCGTGGTGACCTCGATGCCCAGGTCGGCCAGGGTGCCAAACACGCTGTTGGTGTTGCCAAACACGAACTTGCTGGCCACCAGATGGTCCCCCGCCTTGAGCAGCGTAAGAAAAATGGCGCAGATGCCTGCCATGCCGGTGGAAAAGACGATGGCGCCCTGCCCCTGCTCCATCTGCGTGAGCTTGGCCTCCAGCGCCGCCGTGGTGGGAGTTCCCTGGCGGGCATAGTTGAAGCCGCCCTTGGCGGTGCCCTGGAACACGGCAATGAGGTCTTCCACCTTGTCAAAGCCGTACTGCACCGAGGTGTGAACAGGCTGGTGAATGGCGCCATGCTCGGCACCGCCCCGCCGGTCGGCATGCACGATCTGGGTGGTGAAATGGGGGTTGTGCAGTGTCGTCATAAAAGGTTGCGGATGATTGTCGGCTTGCAATGGGCGCTGTAGCGTGAAACCGGCGCGCCCCAAATGCCAGCGCACCCGTGGAACTGGCTTTGCCAGGCCACTGGGTGCGTCCCCCTCGGGGGGAAGGCGCGCAGCGCCTCAGGGGGGTCAGCGTTCAGGCGCGATGTGCTCGGCGTAATCGTACAGGGCGCCCAGAATCTCCTGGGTGCGGTCGTCGTCGGCGGTTTCCGAGATCTGGTCGATCTCGGTGAACAACTGCTCCACGGTGCGCGCCCCGCCCGCACCGTCGAACAGGCAGGCGGCGCGGTGCGCCTCCCAGCGCTCGGCCTCTTCGGGCGACAGGGTGTCGGGGAAGTTGCGGGCCCGGTAGCGCCACACCAGCTCGGCCAGGCGCGGGTCATCAAAGCCCGTGCGCGCGGTGGCCAGTTTCGCCCCTGACAGGGTGCGCAAGTCGTTCAGGTGGCGGCGGTCGCTGTTGCCCACAAATCCGCCATACAGGTCCTGGTCCACATCGGGGGCGGGCTCGGCCGGGCGGGCAAACACCGCGGGCCAGATGCCGCTCA
>NZ_QOZT01000134.1:0-6384 GCF_003345135.1 Acidovorax sp. BoFeN1 | reverse complement strand
CACCGAAGCATTGCTCATCGAAAGCGCCGCCCAGTGCCAGCAACGCGGCGGCACCCTGGTGGACGCTGCCGACGTGCAAGCCGCCCTGCAGGCCCGCATGCTGCGCCACAACTACCCTGAGGAGCAGCTGCATGAATCCATCGTGGAGGGGGAACGCCTCATCACCCTCACCGGCAGCGTCACCGGGCAGATCAATGCCCTCACGCAGATCGATCTGGGCGACTACCGCTTCGGCTTCCCCGTGCGCATCACGGCGCGCACGTTTGCCGGGCACGAAGGCCTGCTCAACATCGAGCGCGAAGTCGACATGTCGGGGCCCATTCACGACAAGGGCGTGCTGATACTGCACAGCTACCTCACCGCGCTGTTCAGCCATGTGGCACCGCTGGCGCTCAACGCCTCCATCGTGTTCGAGCAGGAATACAGCGGTGTGGAAGGCGATTCGGCCTCGTGCGCGGAGCTGTACGCACTGCTGTCCAGCCTGTCAGACCTGCCCCTGCGCCAGGGCATCGCGGTGACCGGCGCATTGAACCAGCACGGCGAGGTGCTGCCCGTGGGCGGTATCAACGAAAAGATCGAAGGCTGGTTCCGCGCCTGCGCGACGGCGGGGCTGGACGGCACCCAGGGCGTGCTCATTCCCGCCCGCAACCAGCGCCACCTGATGCTGTCGAGCGAGGTTGCCGATGCGGTCGAACGCGGCCTGTTCCACGTCTACACCATGCAGCATGTGAGCGAAGGCATTGCATTGCTGACGGGCGAGGCGTCGGGCATGAGCCCGGCGGAGTTGCTGCAAGCCCAGGCGGATGAGCTGGCCGGAGGCGCGGCCACGATGGAGGACACAGTGATGCAGCGGGCAGAGATGACGCTGCGGGCGTATCGGAGGGCTTGCCAGGCGGCGGGCGCAGCGCGGAGGGGGCGCGCCGTTCGGGGACGCTAGCTCGCTCAGTGCGCCGAAGACTAAGAGCCTGTTTACGGTCTCTCAGGGGTCGCGCAGCGGTCTTGGCGGGCTGGTATGCAAGGCGCGGGGTGCATCCAATAGCTTGGCTATTGGCAAGCGCCGCAACGCCGCAGACCACCCGCAAGGACCACTGCCCGAAGGGTTGGAGCGAAATCGGGTGATTGAATGCTCCGGCTGCTTGCATGGGCAGCAGCCCATGCGGCGCATACGAACCATCCACTCATCCCGATTGCGCTCCAACGCGATCCCCTGCGAGATCGTAAACAGGCTCTAAAGGCGCTGGGATCCGGCACCCGCGATCGACCACCCTGGGCCGAGGGCATGACTACCGGCAACAGCGGTGCGATTTTCTTGAACAGCGCGGCGCTGACCTCATTGTTCTTGTAACGCGCCATGCAGCGTCAAACGCCGATCAGGTGTTTGACGGTGCCATGGTTTTGTTAGTGGCTATGAACGCCGGGCTGAGTCATTCGCCACGGGGCCTGGCCACATGCCTTGATCCCCACCGGCCAATCGAGGGGTAGCGCCGCGCAGGGCCGTGTGACACCCATCCTGCAGCGTGACCTGATGGGGTCAAGGCCGGGTTGTCATGCAGGCAGTTTGGCTGCAAGCAGTTCGACCTTCTCGATATTGGGCGGAGAACTGAGCAAGGTCGCGGCGTTGGCCATCAAGGCCGCGGCGATCTGGCCGTTCAAATGTGCCTGGCGACCTGCCTCATCGGCGAAGGCATCGAACACACCGAAGGTCGAAGGGCCAAACTTCAATGCGAACCAGGCTGTGGTGCCGGACTCGGCGTTGGCGAGCGGCAGTGCGCTGGCCAGGAAGTCGGCAAGCGCAGCCTCCTGGCCGGGTTTAGCTTCGAGGCGAACAAACAGGGCGAGCTTGGTCATGCTGTATTCCTTTGGGTAAATGGAAAAGTGGGTGAAGGGATTTACGAGACTGCAGTCTAAGTCTTCATGACAGACATCTCCAGTGGCAATAATGACAATATTGGTATCATTGTTGCCATGAAACTCCACCTCCTTATTTGTGATGGCGTGTTTGATCTGGGGCTTGCGGCGCTCACTGACACAGTGGGCTTGGCCAATGCGATGGCGGGCTCGCTGCCACAGGCTCCCGGGCACATAGAGCTCACGCTGGTGGGTGTGCGGCGTCGCATCCGAACAGCGCAAGGCTTGACGGTGCCCGTGGTCACTGCGCGTGGTGTGCCCGAACCAGACGTCGTGCTCGTGCCCGCGTTTGGCGACAAGATGCCTGACACGCTCTCGGCTCGGCTCACACGCCCCGATGTGCCCGACGCGGTCGCGGCGCTGCAGCAGTGGTCCACCGCTGGCGCGCACCTTGGCGCCGCTTGCTCCGGTAGTTTCTTGCTTGCAGAGAGTGGTCTGCTTGATGGGCATCGTGCGACGACGTCATGGTGGCTGGGGCCGATGTTTCGGCAGCGCTATCCGAACGTCACGCTGGACGAGTCACGCATGATCGTGAACTCGACACGCTTCACCACCGCGGGTGCCGCTTTGGCCCACGTCGACTTGGCCTTGCGCATCATCCGAGGGCGCAGTCCGGCGCTGGCGGCCCTGGTGGCACGCTATCTGCTGGTCGAGACACGCAGTTCGCAAGCCGAGTTCGTGATTCCCGACCACCTTGCACATGCCGACCCGACGGTCGAGCGCTTCGAGTGCTGGGCCAGACGTCGGCTCGCGCAAGGTTTCTCGCTGGCCGAGGCGGCCAGCGCCGCGGGCACAAGCGAGCGCACCTTGGCGCGGCGGCTGCAAAGCGTTTTGGGCAAGACACCCCTGTCGTATTTCCAGGACTTGCGCGTCGAGCATGCCGTCCATCTCTTGCGCACCGGGAACGCCAGCGTCGACCAGGTCGCCGCACAGGTCGGGTACTCGGATGGAGTGACCCTGCGGACCCTGTTGCGCCGCAAGCTGGGCCGGGGGGTCAGGGAGTTGCGACGCGGTGGATGACCAAAGGCGTTTGGTGCATGTACGGCTGGAGACCGCCGCGAAACTGTCGGCAGCAAAGCCTTCCCAACCCGTGTCCACTACATCGTGCGTTGGGTGCAAAAGCACCAGCCGTGCCAAAGCCGTCTTCAGTGACCTTTCGAACGTCTGAGTATTGGGAAACTGTTACCTTTACCACTGCCTTCTGTTCAGTAACCAGTAACCTGGATTTTCATTCGCATGCTATTCAATCCACTTCAAGTAGGTTCTCTCACCCTGCCCAACCGCATCCTTCTGGCACCACTGACACGCGCCCGTGCCGACGCCGGCCACATGCCCAACGCGCTGATGGCCGAGTACTACAGCCAGCGTGCCACCGGCGGCCTGCTGATTTCCGAATGCACCATGGTGGCGCCCGGTACATCGGCCTTCGTCAATGAGCCTGGCATCTACAACGACGCGCAGATTGCAGCCTGGAGGCAGGTGACCGACGCGGTGCACGCCAAGGGTGGACGCATCTTCATGCAGATTTGGCACGCTGGCCGCGCAGCCTACCCTGGCGCTGCCGATGGCGCCCCCATTGTCTCCAGCAGCGCCACCGCCATTGAGGGTGAGATCCACACGCCCCAAGGCAAGGTGCCGCACGCGGTGCCCCGCGCCCTGACCGCCGAAGAGATTCCCGGCATCGTGGCTGCATTTGCTCAAGGCGCACGCAACGCCATTGCCGCCGGCTTTGATGGTGTGGAAGTACACGGCGCCAACGGCTACCTGATTGACCAGTTTCTGCGCGACACGCCCAACCAGCGCACCGATGCTTACGGCGGATCGCTGGAAAACCGTGCACGTTTGCTGTTCGAGGTGCTCACCGCCGTGACCCAGGCCATCGGTTCCGAACGTGTGGGTCTGCGCCTGTCGCCGCTCAACAGCTTCAACAGCATGAAGGACAGCGACCCGCTGGCCCTCATCGGCTTCCTGGCCGATAGGCTCAATGCCTTCAAGCTGGCCTACCTGCACGTGATGCGCGCCGATTTCTTCGGCGTGCAGAAGGCCGATGTCATGCCCGTAGCGCGTGAAAAGTACAAGGGTGTGTTGGTGGGCAATATGGGGTACAGCGCTGATGAGGCAGAGGCAGCCATTGCCGAAGGTAAGCTTGACGCTGTGGCCTTTGGCACCGCCTTCCTGGCTAACCCGGACCTGCCCGCACGCATCAGGGCCAAGGCACCGCTGAACGCGCCTGACTCCAACACGTTCTACACAGGTGGCGCCAAGGGCTATACAGACTATCCGACACTGCAGGTCGCATAAATCACCGCCCCAAAAGATCGAAGAAACGAGCCGCTTTATACCCAAGGCTCTGCCCTTCGATCTTGCGAAGCTGTGAATCGATGGCGTCTACCGAGTGTAGTACGCCATCACGATCTTTAATGGATAAGTTGCCTCGGTTTGCTCCGCCGCCGGCCGAACTCGTACGACGTACATCGTTTCCGGTTCAAACAGTACCGAGGCCGCACTATCCTCCCACCCTGCGGTGACGGTTAGGCCGCGAACGGCTGCCCGCCGCTGCTTACCGGCGGCTCAAGATGCAAACGTGATCTTCTGCTTTGGGTCGGGAGCAGCCAGCCATTACCCCCTGGTTACTTGCGCAAAACCTGCCTATTTCATAGGGATCGGGTACCGACTACGCCAGACCCGTATGCGCCCGCAGCCACGCCGCAACATCCCCCGTCACCTCATCCCGATTCGTCTCATTCAAGATCTCATGCCGCGCGGCTGGGTACAGCTTGACCGCCACATCGGCCACACCGGCATCGCGATACCGCTGCCCCAGTTGCTCCAACAACACCCCGCCTGCGGCCAGCGGGTCTGCGTCGCCGGATGCGATGAGGATGGGCAGGTCGCTGCGGATGCGCGCGAGTTGCGCGGGGTCGGCCAGCCGGGGGGCGGGGGCGAAGAGTGAGGGGATCACATCGGGTGGCACGTCCCACCCGCACCACGGGTCGGCCACGTAGGCATCCACCTCGGCAGCGTCGCGCGACAGCCATTCGTAGCCGGTGCGGTGCTCAAAGCCTGCGTTGAAGGCCGCGAGCCCGGCGGGGGCATCAGCAGGCGCATTGGCCACAGCGGCGGCAAATAGGTCGAGGGCTGTGGAGCCTGACAGGATGACGCCGGACCAGGTGGATGAATGGTCAATGATGGCCGCCTGCGCTGCGAACGAGCCCATGGAGTGGCCGAACAGAAAGAGCGGAAGCTGCGGCCCATGCTGCGCGCGCAGCAGTGCGCCGAACTGGGCCACGTCGGCAATGAGGCCGCTGAAGCCAGCGCTGCCAAAGTCACCCAGGTTGTCACCTGCCGTGCGCCCGTGGCCGCGATGGTCCACAGCGTGGACGATGAAGCCTGCTGCGTTGAGGGCCCGGGCAAAGCGGTCGTAGCGCTCGCCATGTTCAGCAAGGCCGTGGGAGATTTGGACGACGCCCACCGGTTGGCCCGGGGTTTCGGCCCAGGCGTAGGTGGTGATAAGGGTGCCGTCGGCGTTGGACTGGAAGGAGGACGTGGTGGTGCTCATCAGTTCATTCTGGCACGGTAATGGGGCCGCGCTGTCGCTTGCGCATCATCGCCGCCTGATGCGGGGGCGCTGTGCAGTAGGCCATGGCTATGGCGCTGGCCTACGTGCTGCAGCGGCGTGGCGCGCGAAACCGGCCATGACAGATTTGCGGCCACTGCCACTGCAATTTTTTGACCATGCTACCCGTTGCCGATTAGCCCGTTACCACTTGGGCAGGATGCGCTCACCAGGCAGCATTTCGTAGGGGCTGGCCCATCCGGGCAGTTGGCGCAGGCGCTGCAGCCACGCATGAATGTGGGGGTAGCTCACGGCCACGTCGTAGCCGCTTTCTTCCAGCGGGTAGAACATGTAACCGCACAGAGAAAAGTCAGCCATGGTGGGCTGATCGCCCACCTTGAAGGCCCGGTTTACCAGGTGCTGGTTGACGATGCCAAAGGCGTTGTCCATGCGCCCCTTCAGCCAGCCCATCACCGCAAGCGCCCATCACTGGACATTAGCCTTCCACCCAGGGGCCGCAACCACACCCACAAAGCGCTCCCCACCAACAGCCACAACGCCACCACCAGCACCGCCCCCGCCATGCTGCGGGGTTGGGCGCCCTCGGTCTGCATCCAGGCATCGGCTTGGCCACGGCGCTCGGTCAGCACATCGGGCGGCAACAGCTGCAACGTCAGCCAGATCAAGCCCGGCAGCAGCAGCACATCGTCCACATAGCCCAGCACCGGGATGAAGTCAGGGATCAAGTCAATCGGGCTCTGCGCATAGGCAACCACAAAAAGCCCCAGCGCCTTGGCATCCCAAGTGTCCTGGGGTGTTTGCCTGCAAACCACTGGGGGACCCCATCGAGCTTGATGCGCTTTGCCCAAATTCTCAATGTGTCGCTTATGCCCATGCCGATGTCTCAAGGTGCCCCTAGG
>NZ_QOZT01000133.1:0-6638 GCF_003345135.1 Acidovorax sp. BoFeN1 | reverse complement strand
GCTGGCACACTATTCGGCTTGAAAGCACCCGCCCCACCTGCCAACCGCCTGCCCGCGCCCGCCACAGCCCCCGCGGCCACACCCATTGCGTTTGTGCGTGCGATTGTTCTGGCGTACGAACAGCGCGGCATGAGCCCCCAACACGCCCTGACCCGGGCACAGATTGCGCCGCAACTGCTGCAGGACGACCGTGCCCGCATCACCGCCTGGCAGATGGAGCAGATCTCCGACGCCGCCATGCAGGAGCTGGACGACGAAGCCCTGGGCTGGTTCAGCCGCCGCCTGCCCTGGGGCAGCTACGGCATGCTGGCGCGTGCCAGCATCAGCGCGCCCACACTGCAGGTGGCCCTGGCCCGCTGGTGCCGCCACCACGGGCTGCTGGCGGACGACATTGCACTGCACCTCGCTACCCAGGGCGACACCGCCACTCTGGCGATCACCGAGGCCCGCGACCTGGGCGCGCTGCGCGAGTTCTGCCTGGTGTCGGTGCTGCGCAATGCCCACGGGCTGGCGTGCTGGCTGGTGGACTCGCGCATCCCCCTCATCGCTGCCGAGTTTGCGTTTGACGCCCCACCGCATGCCGATGCGTATGCCGTGCTGTTCCGTGGCCCCGTCACCTTCCACGCGCCACGCACCGCCCTGCACTTTGACGCCCGCTACCTGCACCTGCCCCTGCGCCGGGACGAGCAGGCCCTGCGCCAGATGCTGCAACACGCCCTGCCGCTGACGGTGCTGCACTACCGCCGCGACCGCCTGCTGGTGCAGCGCGTGCGCCAGCTACTGGCCGCGCCCCTGCCCGGCCAGCCCGCCCACGCCCTGCCCCAGCACAGCGCCGAATCACTGGCCGCACTGCTGCATGTGTCGCCACGCACCCTGCACCGGCAACTGAAGGAAGAAGGCGCCACGCTGCAAGGCCTGAAGGACGACGTGCGCCGCACCCGCGCGGTGGAGCTGCTGCACCGCACACAGCGGCCCATCAAGCAGGTGGCGGAGGCAGCGGGGTTTGAGAACGAGAAGAGTTTTATCCGGGCGTTCCGGGGGTGGACGGGGCAGTCGCCGGCGGAGTTTCGGCGGGTGGCTCAAGTTCCATAGTGACTACAGATAAACGCGGTCTACGGCAAATCCGTCACATCAAGTTCCGTGCGCGTTCAGCGGATACTAAAGAACTACAAACCCGTTGAAATTAAACGATATACGTCGGGAAAGCGAGACATGGATACCAAGCACTGGCTCGATTACGTCACGGCAATAGGTTCCGTGACAACTCCGCTTTTTGTTCTGCTCCTTACTGCCGTCGGTTGGAGATTGAGGCAATCAATTGAACGACGGCACGAACTGGAAAATAAGTTACACGGCGACAGAATCGAAACCTACAACAAAATCCTAGAGCCATTCATCATTCTTCTGATGTCGGATGCCGCTTGGGAACATGACACCAAACATAGGGGGAAAAACAAAAACGATGTCGCAATGACAAAGATGATGTCCCTCGAATACAGAAATACGAGCTTCAAACTCTCTCTTGTCGGATCAGATGCCGTGGTGACGGCTTACAACAATCTTTTTCAGTTCTTTTTCGAACAGGGCGCCGATCCAGTACATACGCCGGATCAGCTGAGAAACATGTTGTCCTTGCTTGGTACGTTTCTTCTAGAAATTCGGAGAAGCATGGGGAATGAGTCATCGAAACTCACGAACTGGCAGATGTTGGAATGGTTCATCACTGATGCAAGGAAGTACAGCAAATAGGAACTCGCTGGAGCCCACCGCAAGCTGGCGGCTCGCCCCCACAGATAAATATCGTGATCCATCTCCACCACTGCGTCAGCGCCCGCTCCTTCCGCCCCCTGTGGATGCTCGAAGAGCTGCAACTGCCCTACACTCTGCACATGCTGCCCTTCCCGCCCCGGGCTCTGGCGCGCAGCTTTCTGGAGCTGAACCCGCTGGGCACAGTGCCCCTGCTGGTGCAGGGCGATGTGCGCATGACCGAATCGGCCGCCATTTGCCAGTACCTCGCCGCCACGCACCCCGACGCGGGGCTGGACGTGGCGCCCACGCACCCGGCGTATGGCGCGTACCTGAACTGGCTGCACATGAGCGATGCGACGCTGACCTTTCCGCAGACGCTGGTGCTGCGCTATGGTCGCTTTGAACCCACGGAGCGGCAGCAGCCGCAGGTGGTGCAGGACTACACGCGCTGGTTTCTGGCGCGGCTGCGCGCAGTGGAGTCTGCAGTGGCGCACAACGACCATCTGTGCGCGGGCCGCTTCACGGCGGCCGATGTGGCGGTGGGGTATGCGCTGCTGCTGGCGCAGCACCTGGGCCTGGCCGCGCAATTTGGACCGGCCACCCAAGCCTATTGGCAGCGGTTGCAGGTACGGCCTGGCTACCAGCGGGCCATGGCGGCACAAACGCGGGCCGCCGAAGAACAGGGTGTACCCACCACGCCCGCGCCAGACACGCAGCCTTGAAGGCCTGCACTCTTGCCCCACAACCCCTCCATGGAGCGCCCAACATGTTCAAGCGACTCATCGGTATCGCGGCACTGGCCCTGTCGTGCACGGCCCAGGCCCAGCCACAGCCACAGCCCACGGTGGTAGACCTGCCCACCCGCCCAGGCGTGACGCAGCGCATGCTGGTGATCACGCCCCCTGAACCCAAAGCCGCCGTCGTTCTGCTGGCGGGCGGACACGGGGGGTTGCAGATATTTCCGAACGGGTCGTTCAAATGGGGCGAAGGCAATTTCCTCGTCAGATCGCGGCAACTGTTCGCCGACAAGGGGTTGATGACGGTGGTGGTGGATGCGCCATCGGATCGGCAACGCGCACCGTTTCTCAATGGTTTTCGCCAAACGGCGGAGCATGTGACCGATTTGCAAGCCACCATTGCATGGCTGAAAACCACCGCCAAAGTGCCCGTGTGGCTGGTGGGCACCAGCCGTGGCACGCAATCGGCCGCGTATGCGGCAACGGTGCTGCAGGGCGCAGACGTGCCCGATGGCGTGGTGTTGACGGCGTCCATCCTGTCGGATGACAAACAGCGCCCGGTTCCCGCCATGCCGCTGGAGCACATCAAAGTGCCTGTGCTGGTGGTGCACCACCAGCAAGATGGTTGCTCTTACTGTGCGTACAGCGAGATTCCCAACCTGATGGGCAAGCTGACCCACACACCCCGCAGCCACCTCATCACCGCCACGGGCGGCAAGAACCAGGGAGATGCCTGCGCGGCATTTGCCCACCACGGGTTCAACGGACTGGAGACAGACGTTGTAGGGCAAATCGCCGACTGGATCCTGGCCCCCTGAGCGCAACGAGTTCGCGCCCAGAAACTGCTGCACAGCACCGCCCCACTGAACAACCGAGGCTGGCCCGGGCTGCGGCATCGAATGCAACCGCGGTGACAACCATTGCACCCCAGGTTTGCGCCCACCGGCCTACACTGCATCGCATCCCGCTCTGCCAGCCGCTACAGCGCCATGATCACCATCACCCAGACCACCACCATCGGCAACGCCTTCATGCGCGCCGCCGCAGCCTACGGGCCCCACAGCCTGCTGGCCGTGCCCGCCAACCCGGCGCGCAGCTACGACCCGCAAGGCCGCGAGATCCGCTATGACGAGGCCGCCAGCGCCGTGCGCGCACTCATGCAGCACTACCGCGCCGCCGGCTATGGTCTGGGCCACCGCGTGGGCCTGTTTCTGGAAAGCCGGCCCGAGCACCTGCTGCACAAACTGGCGCTGAACACCCTGGGTGTGTGCGTGGTGCCCATCAACCCCGACTACCGCCCACGCGAGCTGGCCTATCTGATCGACCATGCGCGCGTGGACCTGGTGGTGGCCCTGCCCACGCGCCTGCCCGCCGTGCGCGCTGCGCTGGCCGAGGCGCGCCACCAGCCACCGGTGGCCACACCCGATGACATGGCTGCGCTGCCGCCACCGGCACAGCCCGCACAGGCTGGCGCGCCGCAGGCCGACACGCCCGCCAGCATCCTTTACACCTCGGGCACCACCGGACAGCCCAAGGGCTGCGTGCTGTCGCACCGCTACGAGCTGGCGGCCGGCGACTGGTATGCGCGCCGGGGTGGCATGGTGGCCATCCGCGAAGGCCAGGAGCGGCTGTACAACCCGCTGCCGCTGTTCCATGTGAACGCGTCCATCCTGTCGTTCTATTGCATGCTGCTGACCGGCGGCTGCCAGGTGCAGACCGACCGGTTTGCGCCCTCGCGCTGGTGGCAGGAGGTGTGCGAGAGCCGGGCCACCATCGTGCATTACCTGGGCGTGGTGGTGCCCATGCTGCTGGCCCAGCCGGCCAGCCCGCTGGAGCGCGCGCACAGCGTGCGCTTTGGCTACGGCGCCGGTGTCGAGCCGCAGTTGCACGCCGTATTCGAAGAGCGCTTTGGCCTGCCCCTGGTGGAGCTGTGGGGCATGACCGAGATCGTGCGCGTCATCTCCGACCACCACGCGCCGCGCCAGATCGGCACGCGCGCCTTTGGCCGCGCCGAGCCCGGCCTGGAGGTGTGCGTGGTGGACGAAGCGGGCACCGAGGTGGCCGACGGCCAGCCCGGCGAGATGTGGGTGCGCCATTCGGCGGCCACGCCGCGCAAGGACTTCTTCAGCGGTTACCTGAACGACCCCGAGGCCACCGAGGCCGCGTGGCGCGGCGGCTGGTTTCACACCGGCGACATCGTCACGCGCGATGCCAGCGGCATGCTGCGCTTCATGGACCGGCGCAAGAACATCATCCGCCGCTCGGGCGAGAACATTGCCGCCGCCGAGGTCGAGGCGCTCCTGCTCACCCACCCGCTGGTGCACCAGGCGGCCGTGATGGCTGTGCCCGACGCGGTGCGCGAAGAGGAAGTGCTGGCCTGCGTGGTGCTCGACCCCGCTGCCGCAGCGGGCATGGCACACGCCGACGCGGCGCGCACCCTGCAGGCGTTCTGCCTGCGCGAGCTGGCTTACTACAAGGCGCCGGGCTGGTGGTGGTTTGCCGACGAGATCCCGACCACCGGCACCCAGAAGATCCAGAAGCACCGCATCTTCCCGGCGGGCAGCGACCCGCGGGCACTGGCGGGCATGGTGGATTTGTGCGCGCTCAAGAAGCGGCCGGTGAGGTGAAGGGGCTGGCTGCGTGCGTCTTACGCGGGCAGATGCTATTTAAATAATAGCTGCTTGCGCATACCATATAAGCGCCAGAGCCCGATCTGGCTCAAACCCTTTTCGCTGCCTCTATCCCCTTACTTCAGCGCCCCAAACACCTTCTTCAGGATGGCGCTGCCCGCGGCCGCCGGGTTCTGGCGCAGTTGCTGCTCTTGCTCGCCGATCACCAGGAACAGCCCGTCCAGTGTCTTGCCAGTGACGTACTGCTCGATGGTCGCGTCTTCCTTCTTCACCAGGCCAAAACCCGCGGCCTTGCCCGCAAAGGCGTTGTATTGCTGTGCCAGGCCCACTTTCTTGGTGGCCTGGGTGACGACGGGCAGAAACTTCTGGCCCAGCGGGGCGCGGGTTTTTTCGGAAAAGAACTGCGTGACCGACGTGTCGCCGCCCGCCAGGATGTTCTTGGCATCGGTCACCGTCATGCTGCGCACGGCGCCGACCAGCAGGTCCTTGCCCATGGGCACGGCGGCTTCGGCGGCGCGGTTGATCGAGGTTTCCAGCTCTTCGATGCGCTGGCCCTGGCCAAATCGCTTCATCAGCTTGGCCGCGTCGTTGAGGTAACCCGGCAGCGGGATGCGCACCTTGGGGTTGTTCAAAAACCCGCCAGATTGGCCCAGCAAGCCCACAGCCGCCAGCGCGCCCTGCTCTAGCGCGGCCTTCACGCCGCTGCTGGCGTCGGCATTGCTGAGCTCACCCAGCGACAGGGCCTGCGCCCGCGTGGTGGCCAGGGCGATCAGTGCGGCAAAACTACAGACCTGGAATTGGCGTCGTTGCATGGAGTGCTCCTTGAAGAAAAAACGGGAAACTCCCCCGAGTGTGCCGTGTGCGCCCGTGGTGTTGTAACGGGCCGCTGACCGGGCGCCACCCGCAGTGTGGCCGTGCTACGGATGGCCCCTCTTCCTGCCCCACGGCGCGACAAAATTGCTCTGTAATAAATAGCTAAGGGCGCTTGCTACATAAGCGCTTGGGGCAGTTTTCATTGAAATTTCTTTTTTTCTAACGGCCTGCACCGCAAGCACTTTGTTTTTGATAGCTGCTTGCGCTTACTCCATAAGGGCTAGAGCCATTTTTGGCCTCAACTCAGCGGCTGTCACCATCCACGTAGTACCAGCGCCCGGCCTCGCGCACGAAGCGGCTGCATTCGTGCAGTCGCACGGCGCGTCCGGCAACGCGGTAGCGGGCCACAAACTCGACCTCTGCGTGGTCGGCATCCAGCACGCGGTGGCTGCGCACCGCAAGGCCCAGCCAGTGCGCGCCGGGCTCGAACTCCAGCGTGGCCGGGCGCTGGCTGGCGTGCCAGGTGGCCAGCAAATAGTCGCGCCGTTGCAACACAAAAGCGCTATAGCGCGAGCGCATCAACCGCTCGGCGTCGGGCGCGGGCGTGGCATCGAAATCCTCCACATAACGGCCGCAGCAGTCGGCGTAGACCAGGGCTTTTTGCCGGGGCGACAAAGCGCCGCAGGGACAGGGAGAGGCGGGCAAAAGC
>NZ_QOZT01000132.1:0-6752 GCF_003345135.1 Acidovorax sp. BoFeN1 | reverse complement strand
GGCGCAGCGCCCACAGCCCCCCAAGGCGTGCGCACGGGCCGGGGCATGCTGTCACCTTCTGGTTCCATGGCCATTTGCCGGCCCGTGCGCACGCCTTGGGGGGCTGTGGGCGCTGCGCCTTGGCAGGCACGCGGGGGGTGAGAAAACGGCACGTCGCGCCGGGGCGTGGCGCACGGGTTTGACAGTAGCACGGATCGCCCGTTGATGCACACCACCGTGTCGCCGGGCCGCTGCCAGGCCGCTGCCAGGTGCGCGCTGGTCGGGCATCATGTCGGCATGTCTTCCTGGATCGATACGCACTGCCACCTGGACGCCGCAGAGTTCGCCGCCGACCGCGACACGGTGCGTGCGCAGGCAGCGGCCGTGGGCGTGGCGCATTGCGTGATTCCGGCGGTAGAGCGTGCCAACTGGGATGCCGTGCGCCAGCTGGCGCACCGCCATGGCGACAGCTACGCCCTGGGCATTCACCCGCTCTACACCGCGCGGGCGGCCGATGCCGACCTGGCGCTGCTGGCCCAGGCGCTGGAGCAGCACCACCCCGACCCGCGCCTGGTGGCCATCGGCGAAATCGGGCTGGATTTTTTTGCCGATGGACTGGACCCCGCGCGGCAGGAGCAGTTTTACCGTGCGCAACTGCAGCTGGCGCGCCGGTTCGATCTGCCGGTGGTCCTGCATGTGCGCCGCTCGGCAGACAAGCTGCTCAAGGGCCTGCGCGACGTTGCCGTGCCGGGCGGCATCGCCCATGCCTTCAATGGCAGCCTGCAGCAGGCGCAGGCTTTCATTGCACTGGGCTTCAAGCTGGGGTTTGGCGGTGCGGTGACCTATGACCGTGCGCTGCAATTGCGCCGGCTGGCGGCTGAGTTGCCCGCATCGGCCCTGGTGCTGGAAACCGACGCGCCCGACATTCCGCCGCACTGGCTTTACACCCCGGCCGAACAGCGTGCCGCCGGACAACCCCAGGGGCGCAACGCGCCGGCCGAGCTGCCGCGCATCGCCGAGGTGGTGGCGGGCCTGCGCGGCATGCCTGTGGCGGAACTGGCGCGCAGCACCTCCGCAAACGCCTGTGCGGCGCTGCCGCGCCTGGCCGGGCTGGTGCAAAAAGTTTGAGGTGTTTTTGGCGTGTAGCGCTTGTCAGATAAGCGCGAGCAGCTATTTATTTGATAGTTGCCGGATTGCCCACTAGGTTTCACGACAGAATCAGACCATGAAGGAAAACAAGGCGGCTGTGGCCCGCCCCACCCGACCCCGCGATGTGCCCAGCCCGCTGCTGCCGCCCGGCGGCGAGCGCCTCACGGGCTTGGCGCCCGTGGTGTCCGACCGTACGGTGGTGCTGGTGCTGGGCAGCTTTCCGGGAGCGGCCTCCTTGCGGGCGGGGCAATACTATGCGCACCCGCAAAACCATTTCTGGCGCATTGTGCAGGCGCTCTGGCCGCAGCACCCGCTGCCGGACGGGCAAGACTATGGCCTGCGCTGCGACTGGTTGTTGGCGCGGGGCCTGGGCCTGTGGGACGTGTACGCCAGCTGCGAGCGGGTGGGCAGCCTGGACACCCGCATCCGCAATGCGCAGGTCAACGACTTTGCGAGCCTGCGTGCGCGCTGCCCCCGGCTGGCGGCCATCGCCCACAATGGCGGGGAGAGCTTCAAGCATGCGCGCAGCACGGCGTTGCTGGGGGTGCCGGTGCACCGGCTGCCGTCGACCAGCCCGGCCAACGCCTCCTGGAGTTTTGATCGTAAATTGACCGCCTGGGCCGACCTGCTGGCCCGGCATGGATTGGTGTGAATGGCCCGCAATAAAAAAACCGCGATAGAACTGCCCGAAGTGAGTGTCTCCGACGATGGCGAGGTGCGCCACCTGCACCTGGGAACCCCGTGGATCCAGGGCTCCATGCGCGTGGCCGAGCCGTTCGAGATCGAGCTGCAGTATGTGCAGCGCATGATGGCCTGGCTGCTGTTTGTCGAGCCCGCCAGTGTCACCAAGCGCCATGCCATGCAACTGGGGCTGGGGGCCGGGGCCATCACCAAGTTCTGCCACAAGAAACTGCGCCTGTGCACCACGGCCATCGAGCTCAACCCCCAGGTGCTGGCGGTGTGCCGCCAGTGGTTCAAGCTGCCGCCCGACGGCCCCAAGCTGCGCGTGGTGCTGGCCGACGCGGCCGAGGAAATCCGCAATCCGATGTGGCAGGGCACCGTGGATGCCCTGGCGGTTGATCTGTACGACCATGAGGCCGCGGCGCCGGTGCTCGACAGCCCCGACTTTTATGCCGACTGCCGCGCCCTGCTGACCGAGGACGGCTGCATGACCGTCAACCTGTTTGGCCGCGCGTCGAGCTTTGAGCGCAGCCTCAAGAGCATGGCCAGCGCCTTTGGCGAAGACGCGCTGTGGGCCTTCAAGCCCACCCGCGAGGGCAACACCGTGGTGCTGGCGCAGCGCACGCCCAGCCGGCCCAAACGCACCGAGCTGGCAGCGCGGGCCGAGGCCATCCAGGCGCGCTGGGATCTGCCCTCTGCCAAGTGGCTGCGCGTGTTCAAACCCGTTGTGGACTGATCGTCCGCAGCCGCGCGCCGAGCCATTGCACCGTTTCCCAAGGCCCCTGATGAAAACCCTCCCCGAAACCCCCGCGCCTGCTGCGCCTGCGATCCATGTCGGTCCGCTGGACTGGCGCCGCATGGTGGACTGGTTGCGCTCCGATGGCGTGATATCGCTGGAAGAAGCCCAGCGCACCATTGCGCGCTGCTCGCAGGCCGAAAGCTCGCAGCATCCGCTGGTGCGGCTGGCCAGCGTGTCCATGGCGCGCGCCAGCGACGGCAAGCCGCTCGATATCGAAGCACTTACCGAATACCTGGCCAAGCGCGCGGGCCTGCAATACCTGCGCATCGACCCGCTCAAGGTGGACGTGGGCCGCGTGGCCGACAGCATGAGCGCCCAGTATGCCGAGCGCCACAAGGTGCTGCCGGTGCAGGTGACGGCCAAGGAGGTGGTGGTGGCCACGGCCGAGCCCTTCATTGACGACTGGGTGGCCGAGGTGGAGCGCCAGTCGCGCCGCGCGGTGCGTCGCGTGGTGGCCAGCCCGCAGGATATTCACCGCTACACGGCCGAGTTCTTTGCGCTGGCCAAGTCGGTGCGCGCGGCGCAGAAGGCGGGCGGCAACTCGGGTGGCAGCAGTTTTGAGCAGCTGGTGGAGCTGGGCAAAAGCAACAAGCAGCTCGATGCCAACGACCAGGGCGTGGTCAAGGTGGTGGACTGGCTGTGGCAATACGCGTTTGACCAGCGCGCCAGCGACATCCACCTGGAGCCGCGCCGCGAGCAGGGCGTGATCCGCTTTCGCATCGACGGCGTGCTGCACCCCGTCTACCAGATGCCCATGGGCGTGCACAACGCCATGGTGTCGCGCATCAAGCTGCTGGGCCGCATCGACGTGGTGGAAAAGCGCCGCCCGCAGGACGGCCGCATCAAGACCCGCAACCAGCGCGGCGACGAGGTGGAAATGCGCCTGTCCACGCTGCCCACGGCGTTTGGCGAAAAGATGGTGATGCGGATTTTTGACCCCGACAACACCGTCAAGAATCTGGATGCCCTGGGCTTTGCGCCGCACGACGCGCAGCGCTGGGAGCAGCTCGTCAAGCGCCCGCACGGCATCATCCTGGTGACCGGGCCCACCGGCTCGGGCAAGACCACCACGCTGTATGCCACCTTGAAGCGCGTGGCCACCGAAGAGGTCAACGTGAGCACGGTGGAAGACCCGATCGAAATGATCGAGCCCAGCTTCAACCAGACGCAGGTGCAGCCGCAGCTCGACTTCAACTTTGCCGAAGGCCTGCGTGCGCTGATGCGCCAGGACCCGGACATCATCATGGTGGGCGAAATTCGCGACCTGGAAACCGCCGAGATGGCCATCCAGGCGGCGCTCACGGGGCATCTGGTGTTCTCCACCCTGCACACCAACGATGCGCCCAGTGCCATCACCCGCTTGATGGAGCTGGGTGTGCCGTCTTACCTGATCAATGCCACGCTGCTCGGTGTGCTGGCCCAGCGCCTGGTGCGCACGCTGTGCAAGCAGTGCAAGCAGCCCGACACCTCGGCTGCGCCCGAGGCGCTGGCCGAGGTGGTCAAGCCCTGGAAGCTCTCGGGCACTTACCAGCCGTTCAAGGCCGTGGGCTGCGTGGATTGCCGCATGGGGGGCTTTCTGGGGCGCATGGGGCTGTACGAGCTGCTCACGGTGAGCGAGGCGCTCAAGGACAAGATCACCCAGGCGCCATCGATCGACGTGCTGCGCCGCCAGGCCGTGGCCGACGGCATGCGTCCCCTGCGCCTGGCTGGCGCCCTGCGCGTGGCCGAAGGGCTGACCACGCTCGATGAGGTGGTGGCAGGGACCCCGCCGCTCGAATGACCCGGGGGGGTGGCCGCTGCGCCCCTTCTTGGCACGGCAAAGCACGACAAGGCTAGGCGCGGCGGCGGTGCCCGGGTGTAGGTGGAATCCACATCGCTGGGGGCCTGTATTCCCAGCACAATCGCGATGTCGAGATTCCGCCAAGGAGACATTCGTGAAAATCAAGAGTCAAAAAGACTTTTTTGCCGGCCTCATGTTCATGGGCATCGGCGTGGCCTTCGCCTGGGGCGCCACAACCTACAACGTGGGCAACGGCGCCCGCATGGGCCCGGGCTATTTCCCGCTGATGCTGGGCATCCTGCTGGCACTGATTGGCAGCGTGATCGCCTTCAAGGCCACCGTGGTGGAAACCGTGGACGGTGAAAAGATCGGCAAGTGGGCCTGGAAGCCGCTGTTCTTCATTCTGGCCGCCAACTTTGCCTTCGGCATTTTGCTGGCCGGCCTGCCCAGCATGGGTATTCCCGCCATGGGCCTGATCGTCGGCATCTATGCGCTGACTTTCATTGCCAGCCTGGCGGGCAATGAGTTCCATGCGAAGTCGGTTTTTGTGCTTGCCACGGTGCTCGCCGTGGGCAGCTATGTGGCATTCGTCTGGGCGCTGAAGCTTCAGTTCCCGGTGTGGCCCAGTTTTATTTCCGGTTAAGGCAGGAGCACCCACACCATGGACTTGTTTGACAACCTGGCGCTCGGCTTCGGCGTCGCCTTCACGTTTCAGAACCTCATCTACTGCTTTGTCGGCTGCCTCTTGGGCACGCTGATCGGCGTGTTGCCTGGCATCGGCCCTGTGGCCACCATTGCCATGCTGCTGCCGGCAACCTACGCACTGCCCCCTGTGGCCGCGCTGATCATGCTGGCTGGTATCTACTACGGCGCGCAATACGGCGGCTCGACCACCGCCATTCTGGTGAACCTGCCGGGCGAGTCGTCGTCAGTGGTGACCGTGATCGACGGCTACCAGATGGCACGCAAGGGCCGGGCGGGGCCCGCGTTGGCGGCTGCCGGCCTGGGCTCGTTCTTTGCCGGTTGCGTGGGCACGCTGATTCTGGCGGCCTTCGCGCCTCCGTTGACCGAAGTGGCCTTCAAGTTCGGCCCCGCCGAATACTTCTCGCTGATGACCCTGGGCCTGATCGGCGCGGTGGTGCTGGCCTCGGGCTCGCTGCTCAAGGCGGTGGGCATGATCGTGCTGGGCCTGCTGATGGGCCTGGTGGGTACCGACGTGAATTCGGGCGTGGCCCGTTTCAGCTTCGATATTCCTGAGCTGACCGACGGCATCGGCTTCGTGACCATTGCCATGGGCGTGTTTGGCTACGGCGAAATCATTGCCAACCTCTCGCGTCCTGAAGAAGACCGCGAAGTGTTCACTGCCAAGGTGGAAGGCCTGTTCCCCACCAAGGAAGACTTCAAGCGCATGCTGCCCGCCGTGATCCGCGGTACGGCGCTGGGTTCTGCCCTGGGTATCCTGCCCGGCGGCGGTGCCCTGCTGTCGGCTTTTGCTGCCTACACCATTGAAAAGAAAACCAAGCTGCACCCCGGCGAAGTGCCCTTTGGCCAAGGCAACATCCGTGGCGTGGCGGCTCCCGAGGCCGCCAACAATGCTGGTTCGCAAACCTCGTTCATCCCGCTGCTCACGCTGGGCATTCCGCCCAACGCCGTGATGGCGCTGATGGTGGGTGCCATGACGATCCACAACATCCAGCCCGGCCCGCAGGTGATGACCAGCAACCCCGAGCTGTTCTGGGGCCTGATCGCCTCGATGTGGATCGGCAACGCCATGCTGATCATTTTGAACCTGCCGCTGATCGGCATCTGGATCAAACTGCTCACGGTGCCTTACCGCTGGCTGTTCCCCTCCATCGTGCTGTTCTGTGCGGTGGGCGTGTATTCCACCAACAACAACACGTGGGATATCTGGATGGTGGGTCTCTTTGGCCTGGTGGGTTACATCTTTCACAAGCTGGGCACCGAACCCGCGCCCCTGCTGCTCGGTTTCATCCTGGGCCCGATGATGGAAGAAAACCTGCGCCGCGCCCTGCTGCTCTCGCGTGGCGACTGGAGCGTGTTTGTCACGCGTCCGCTGTCGGCCGGTCTGCTGGCGGCCGCTGCCCTGCTGCTCATCATCGTGCTGCTGCCTGCCGTGAAGAACAAGCGCGAAGAGGCCTTCGTCGAAGACTGACCCAACGCCCCGGTCCCGCAGCGCGGGACCCGGCTGCAAGCACAACGGCACCCTCGGGTGCCGTTGTTTTTTGGCAAGATGGTTCGGCAAAACGGTGCAACGCCCGGTACACAATGGCGCACCGAGGACCGCATGCCACCACCCAACCGCCCCACGCAGCACCCGCACCGGGCCATGCTGCACAACGAGAT
>NZ_QOZT01000131.1:0-6800 GCF_003345135.1 Acidovorax sp. BoFeN1 | reverse complement strand
CTGCCCCCGGTGCTGCAACGGCGCCACAGTCTCCAGCGCCGGTGGTGGCGGCGCCCGTCACGCACTACGAAAACTTCCCCGTCGCCTCGCTGCTGTGCCCGCCACACCTGCGCCAACCCATTGCAGCCATCTACGCCTTTGCCCGCACGGCCGACGACATTGCCGACGAGGGGGATGCCCCCCCCGCACAGCGCCTGTCAGAGCTCGCCGCCTACCGCGCCGAACTGGCCCGCGTGGCCGCAGGCCAGACGCCCGCAGCACCCTGGGCCGCCGTGTTCGGCCCGCTGCAAGCCGTGCTGAACAAGCACGCGCTGCCAGTGCCTCTGCTCGACGACCTGCTCAGCGCCTTCATCCAGGACGTGGAAAAAGCCCGCGACGCGCAGGGCTACGCCGACCGCGCCGAGCTGCTCGACTATTGCCGCCGCTCCGCCAACCCCGTGGGCCGTCTGCTGCTGCACCTGTATGGTGTGACCGGCACCCAGGCGCTGGAAGAAAGCGACGCCATCTGCACCGCCCTGCAACTGATCAACTTCTGGCAAGACCTGTCCGTGGACATCCCCCGCGGCCGCCACTACCTGCCCCACGCCGACTGCGCCCGCCATGGCGCGGGCGCGGCAGACCTGCAGGCGCTGCACAGCACGCCTGACAACGCGCGCCTGATTGCCGACTGCGCCCGCTGGGCTCGCGACAGCATGGAGCATGGCGCCCCCCTGGTCCACCGCCTGCCCGGCCGCGCGGGGTGGGAGCTGCGCCTGGTGGTGCAAGGCGGCCTGCGCATTCTGGACAAGGTCGATGCCCTGCAGGGCGGCAGCCTTCACACCCGCCCGCGCCTGCATGCGTGGGACTGGGGCGTGATGCTGGCGCGCGCGCTGGTGATGTAGCGCCAACGCCCCTTCCCGCACGAGCAAAAAAGGCCCGGCGCCGGCAGTGCCGGCGCACGGCAACCGCGGCCGGCCAGGTGCCCGGTGGATAAAGACACGAGATAAGAAAGATTCATGGGAAGCAAGGTCGTCTGACCTTGCCTGCACCATGCGGCAACTATTGATGCCAAAACAGCCTCTAGCCCTTATGCAACAAGCGCAGGCAGCTATCAATATATAAGCGATTGATGGGCAGCGCGCCCTGACTTCCCCCAGGCCTCGTACCCAGGGCAGGGATAGCGAGCATGCTGCGGCATGGCCGCCCGGGTAGCCTCGCAACCATGTCCTCGTCCACCCTGTCCGTCAGCGTTTTCGACCTCTTCAAAATTGGCATCGGGCCGTCCAGCTCGCACACCGTGGGGCCCATGATTGCAGCGCGGCAGTTTGCCGTGTACCTGCGGGCCAGCGGGGTGCTGGCGGCGGTGCACTGCGTCACCGTGGAGCTGTTTGGCTCGCTCTCGGCCACTGGCGTGGGCCACGGCACCGACCGGGCCGTGCTGCTGGGCCTGGCCGGGCACGAGCCCGACCGCATCGACCCCGAACAGATCGCGCCCACCATTGCGCAGATCCGCAGCAGCGGTGCGCTGGCCCTGCTGGGCGAGCATAGCGTGCCGTTCATCGAAAAAGACCACCTGCTGTTTCGACGCAAAAGCCTGCCGCTGCACCCCAACGGCATGTGCTTTACCGCGCTGGACGCACAGGGCCACGCCATCGCCACGCGCGAGTACTACTCGGTGGGTGGCGGCTTTGTGATTGACACGGCGGGCGAGCGCGTGCTCAACACCGCCGCCACCGCGCAGCCCGACGCCGCAGGCCACGGCCAGGGCCTGCCCCATCCATTTCGCACCGGGGCCGAACTGCTGGCGCAATGCAAAGCCACGGGCCTGACCATGGCCCAACTCATGGCCGCCAACGAGCAGCATTGGCGCAGCGCCGCCGAAGTGCGCCGCCAGCTCATGGCCATCTGGCACACCATGGCCGGCGCCGTGCAGCGCGGCTGCGCCGCCACCGGCACATTGCCCGGCCCCCTGCATGTACGCCGCCGCGCTGCCGAGCTGCACAAAAACCTCAGCAGCCACCCCGAGGCCGCGCTGCGGGACCCGCTCGCCATGCTCGACTGGGTGAATCTTTATGCCATGGCCGTCAACGAAGAAAACGCCGCCGGTGGCCGCGTGGTCACCGCGCCCACCAACGGCGCAGCGGGCGTCATTCCGGCCGTGCTGCACTATTACGTCAACTTTTTGCAGGGCGCTGGCCAGCCCAGCGAAGACGGCATTGCCAACTTTCTTCTGACCGCTGGCGCCATCGGCATCATTTACAAAGAAAACGCATCCCTGTCGGGCGCCGAGGTAGGCTGCCAGGGCGAAGTGGGCGTGGCGTGCTCCATGGCTGCGGGCGCTCTGGCCGCTGTGATGGGCGGCAGCCCTGAGCAGATCGAGAACGCCGCCGAGATCGGCATGGAGCACAACCTGGGCATGACCTGCGACCCCGTGGGTGGGCTGGTGCAAATTCCCTGCATCGAGCGCAACGCCATGGGCGCCATCAAAGCCATCAACGCCGCCCGCATGGCCCTGCGCGGCGACGGCCAGCATGTGGTCTCGCTCGACAAGGTCATCAAGACCATGATGCAGACCGGCGCCGACATGAAAGCCAAGTACAAAGAAACTTCACGCGGCGGACTGGCGGTGAACGTGGTCGAGTGCTGAGGCAGCGATTGAGCCTGCCTTCCTGACCACTGTCCCGCCCCTACCAGCAGGGCGCGGTTGATGCAGCCCCGGCCCGACGGCAGCCCCATGCGGATGCTGGCCCCAGAAGGTTCATGGACGCCTTCGCTTTGACCCTGGCGGGGATGCGGCGTGTCGGCTGTTTCACGATACCCGGCCTCGTCTATGCCTGACACCAGCGGGGGATATTGGGGCTTCGTAGAATCGCTCTGAAATAGAAATTTACTATGAAAATTAACACATCGATTCGTCGCAGACTCCTCTCGACCGTCATCACTACTGTGCTGGCATTTCCCAGCGCTCACGCCGCAGACGGCGTCTCTGCCCAGCAACTCCTGATTGTCCAAACCATCACGCTGCAGGGCGGCAAAAACGACTACGGCGTCGCCGTGCTCGATGGTGTCCAGGCCTACCTCGCGCAGGTCAACCGCCAGGGCGGCATCGCCGACCGCAAAGTCGTCGTCAAGGTGCTGGATGACGATAACAAGCCGGCACAGGCAGAGGCCAACGCGCGCGAACTGATTACAAAAGACAAGGTCTTCATCGTGTTCGGCTCCATTGAAGGTGGGCCGTCCAACGCGGTGATGACGGTCACCAACGAGCTCAAGGTGCCTTTTTTTGGCCCCATGGCCGGTTCCCCCACGTTCCGCGCGCCGCACCAGCCGCTGGTTTTTCCTGTGCGCGCCGAGCACAAAGAAGAATTTCGCGCCTTGCTTGCACACGCGAAAAACCTGGGCATGACACGCGTGGCCTTCCTTCGCTCGGATTCGGCGGTGGGGCAGGAGCACCTGGCCAACGTGCGCAAGATCATCCAGCCTCTCGGACTGGAACTGGCGGCCGACCTGCCCTTCAAATCCGACATCAACGACGCGGGCATCAACGCCGTGGTGAAACAGATCGCCAGCAGTGGCGCGCAGATGGTGTTCAACCATGGCAGCCCCGGCATCTATGAAAAGATCATCCGCAAAGCGCGCGAACAGCAGCTGACCACCCAGTTCTATGGCGTCAACTCGGGTTCCACCCAGCTGGCCAGGCATCTGGGGCCGCTGGCGCAGAACATGATCTTTGCCCAGGTGATGCCCAGCCCCTGGGAGCGCAAGACCGCGATCACCCGCGCCTACCAGGAAGCCTTCAAGGCCTACAAGCCCAAGGAAGACTTTTCATACGGCAGTCTGGAAGGCTACATGACAGCCCGCGCACTGGTGGAGGCGCTGCGCCGCGCCGGCCCCAACCCGACCCGTGACAGCTTTGTCGCAGGGCTCAAGGACGCCGACCTCCAGATCGACGGCCTGAAGGTGAACTACCGCAATGGCACTCACACCGGCCTGTCGCTGGTCGACCTGGCCATCGTGACCCGCGAAGGAAAATTCCGCCACTAAGAAACGCCCAGCGGCACTCTGCCCCAAGGCCCCAAGCCTGCAGCCCGGCATGCCGCACCGAGACGAAGCCCTCACCTGGCCCGCGCAGACACCAGCACCCTGACGGCCACGACGCGGCAGCCCCGGAAGACGGCGACGACCACGACGCCAGGTTGTGCGCGAAGAGGTCACAAAAGAAGGAGCGGCGTTGACACCACGACGTCCGCTTCGATCAAACTATCAAAACAATAGCTGCTCGCGCTTACCCATCAAGCGCTAGAGGCCAAAAACACCTTAAACCCCGTCACCCCGGCAAGCCCTGTGCGCCATGGGACAATCTCGCCCCATGACACCGCAGCAGTACGTTCAACAAAAGGCCGTGGCCTCGGGCAGCAGCTTTTATTACGCCTTTCTCTTCCTTCCCGCGCCGCGCCGCGCGGCCATCACGGCGTTTTATGCGTTTTGCCGCGAGGTGGACGATGTGGTGGATGAAGTGACCGACCCTGGCGTAGCCCGCACCAAGCTGGCCTGGTGGCAGGCTGAGGTGGCCAAGGCCTTTGCCGGCCAGCCCACGCACCCGGTGATGCAGGCGCTAATGCCGCACACCGCCGACTACGGCATTGAGCAGCGCCACCTGCAGGCGGTGATAGACGGCTGCCAGATGGACCTGGAGCAAACCCGCTACCTCGACTTTGCGGGTCTGAAGGGCTATTGCCATCTGGTGGCGGGCATTGTTGGCGAGGTGGCGGCGCGCATCTTTGGCCAGACCGAGCCGCGCACCACCGAATACGCCCACACGCTGGGCCTGGCGTTCCAGCTCACCAACATCATCCGCGACGTGGGCGAAGACGCGATGCTGGGCCGCATCTACCTGCCGGTGAGCGAGCTGCAGCAGTTTGACGTGAAGGCGCACGAGATCTTGAAGCGCACGTATTCCGACCGCTTCACCGCGCTGATGCGGTTTCAGGCCGAGCGCGCACACCGGCTGTACGACGAGGCCTTTGCCCTGCTGCCGGATGCCGACCGCCGCGCGCAAAAGCCCGGCCTGATGATGGCCAACATCTACCGCACGCTGCTGCGCGAGATCGAGCACGAGAACTTCCAGGTGCTGCACCAGCGCATCCGCCTCACGCCGCTGCGCAAGTTCTGGCTGGCGTGGAAGGTGCAGGCACTGGGCCGGATGTAGCGGTGTGCAGGCCCAAGGCGTCCCTTTGATGAACGTGGCGGTGATCGGTGCAGGCTGGGCCGGCATGGCGGCGGCCGTGGGCCTGGCGCAGGCCGGCATTGCACCAACCGTATTCGAGACTGCGCGCGCCACCGGGGGCCGGGCCCGGGCGTTCAGCGGCCACGGCGTGCAGGGCGAGCCGCTGGTGCTCGACAACGGCCAGCACATCCTCATCGGTGCCTATGCGGAAAGCCTGCGCCTCATGCGGCAGGTGGGCGTGGATGTGGATAGCGCGCTGCTGCGCCTGCCGCTGGCCCTGGTCTTCCCCGACGGCACGGGCCTGCGCCTGCCCGATCTGCCCCCGCCGTGGGATGCGCTGCTGGGCATTGCCCGTGCGCGGGGCTGGCAGGCGGCCGACAAGCTGGCCCTGCTGCGCACCGCCGCGCTGTGGCGCGTGCACGGCTTTCGCTGCGCGCCGGGCACCACGGTGCAGCAGCTGTGCGCCAAGCTGCCCCCGCGGCTCATGGCCGAATTCATTGACCCGCTGTGCGTATCGGCGCTGAACACGCCCTCGCAGGAGGCGTGCGGCCAGGTGTTTTTGCGCGTGCTGCGCGACAGCCTGTTCAGCGGCCGGGGCGGCTCCAACCTGCTGCTGCCGCGCACCGACCTGGGCACGCTTTTCCCCGAAACCGCTGCGCAGTGGCTGCAGGCCCGCGGCGCACGCGTGCACACCGGGCGCCGCGTGCAAGCGCTGGCGCGCACTGCGCAAGGCTGGCGGGTGGATGGCGAGCTGTTTGACGCGGTGGTGCTGGCCACCTCCAGCACCGAAGCGGCGCGCCTGGCACGCGCCGCCCAGGCCAGCCTGCCCGCGCCCGAAGCGCGCGCACTCGACGCCTGGGCCACCACGGCCGAGGCGCTGCGCTTTACCGCCATCGGCACGGTGTACGCCCAAGCCGCACCGGGCACCCCCGCCGTGTTGCCGCAGCCGATGCTGGCGCTGCGGCCCGGCCCGGGGCAGCCCGCGCAGTTTGTGTTTGACCGGGGCCAGCTGGGCGGCCCCGCCGGGCTGCTGGCGTTTGTGGTGAGCGATGCCCATGGCGAGCGCGACACGCTCGAAGCGGGCGTGCTGCACCAGGCCGCCCGCCAGCTGGGCCTGGCCGGGCTGCGGCCCGTGCAGACCGTGGTGGAAAAGCGCGCCACCTTCGCCTGCACCCCCGCCCTGCAGCGCCCTGCCTGCGCCCTGGCCCCTCGCCTGTGGGCCTGCGGCGACTACACGCAAGGCCCCTACCCCGCCACGCTGGAGGGCGCGGTGCTGAGCGGCACGGCCGTGGCCCACGCGGTGGCGTCGCTTCGCAGCGCGGGAACCGCACTCTAATTTTTGAGTGTTTTTGGCCTCCAGCGCTTATCCATAAAGCGCCAGCAGCTATTTAATCAGTAGCAGTTTTGCCTGTGGGATGCACAGGCTGCCCCCGTCGGCATTGCCTTGGCCGACGCCCACACCACTGGGGATTCGATCGCAGCCCATGCCTGGCCGCGCAGGCCCGCCAATGCCCGCGCCTTGACACACATCAAATCCCCACACGCCCACGCCCCTAGACTGAAAAACCGCCCCGCGCCCGGGCCAGGTATACGC
>NZ_QOZT01000130.1:0-6873 GCF_003345135.1 Acidovorax sp. BoFeN1 | reverse complement strand
GGCAGAACCGGTGGCCGCAGTGGCCAGCGCGCCGCAGCCGTCACCACCGCTGGCACCGCCCGCCGCCGCATCCGCAAAACCAATCGCCCCGCGCAACCACCTGCGCGCCCTGTGGTCGGCCGTGGTGCTGCTCACCGCGCTGCTGCTGGCCAGCCTGTGGCTGCACCCGGGCACCACGCCCCGCCGCATCACGCAGGACGACATCGACGCCGCCGTGCTGCGCACCCTGGAGAACACCACCTTGCCATCGCCCGCCACAGCGGCGGTGGAGGCCGTGGCGCCCTCGGTGGTGCGTGTGGCGAGCTACACGCGCAGCAAGAACGGCAAGAAAGAGCTCGAGCGCGGCATTGGCACCGGCGTGGTGATTGTGGATTCGGGAATCATCCTCACCAACCTGCATGTCGTACTGGGGGCCAGCCGCATCACCATCACCTTCCATGATGGGCTGGAAACCACCGCCAGCGTCACCGGCGTCCAGCCCGAAAACGACCTGGCCGTGCTGCAGGCCCACAAGGTGCCCGACGACCTGGCCGCCGCGCCGCTGCGCTCCACGCAAGACCTGCGGGCGGGCGACCAGGTGGTGGCCATCGGTTTTCCGTTTGGCATCGGGCCATCGGCGTCGGCGGGCGTGGTGTCGGGCCTGGACCGTGAATTCGATCCGCCCGAAGGCACCCGTCCGCTCACCAACCTGATCCAGTTCGACGCGGCCGCCAACCCCGGCAACTCGGGCGGCCCGCTGGTCACCATGGAAGGCGAGGTGGTGGGCATCGTCACCGCCATCCTCAACCCCACCGAGGCCCGCACCTTTATCGGCATCGGCTTTGCCGTGCCCATTGAAAACGCCGCGGCTGCGGTGGGCATGCCGCCGTTTTAGCAGGAGGCACCCCCCTGAGCTTCGCGCCTTCCCCCTCTCTCGCTTCGCTGCGCGATGCGGGAGGGGGACGCCCCCAGCGCACGGACTGGATATGCCGCCTTCGCGGCGGGGCGGCCCTTGCGCGGGGGCGCTGGCTTTGCACCGCGCCAGTTGCTCGGGCTGGTGACGGCCCGCAGCATCGTTGATCACTGACAAGGAAGGGAACCCATGGAAGCCGCAACGAACAACGCATCCACCGCCACGCTGATGGAGCAGGTGCTCTACGAGGTCAAGCGCGTCGTGGTGGGGCAAGACCGTTTTCTGGAACGTGTCATGGTGGCCATGCTCGCCCAGGGCCATCTGCTGGTCGAGGGCGTGCCCGGCCTGGCCAAGACGCTCACCATCAAGACGCTGGCGCGCACCATCCAGGGCAGTTTCAAGCGCATCCAGTTCACGCCCGACCTGGTGCCCGCCGACCTGGTGGGCACGCGCATGTACAACCAGAAGACGGGCGAGTTCAGCACCACGCTGGGCCCAGTGTTCACGCACCTGCTGCTGGCCGACGAAATCAATCGCGCCCCCGCCAAAGTGCAAAGCGCCCTGCTGGAGGTGATGCAGGAGCGCCAGGTGACGATTGCCGGCGAAACCCACAAGGTGCCCGCGCCTTTTTTGGTGATGGCCACGCAAAACCCCATCGAAACCGAAGGCACCTACGCCCTGCCCGAAGCGCAGGTGGACCGCTTCATGATGAAGGTGCTGCTGGGTTACCCCACCGAAGAGGAAGAGTTCGTGATTGCCCAGCGCGCGCTGGCTGCGCCCGTGCAGGTGCTGCCCGTGGCCACCACGGCGCAGCTGTCGGCCCTGCAGGCCGAATGCCGCAGCGTGTATGTGGACCCGTCGCTGCTGCAATATGCGGTGAAGCTGGTGGCAGCCACGCGGGCGCCCGCGCAGCATGGCGTCCAGGACATTGCGCAGTTCATTGCCTGCGGCGCCAGCCCGCGCGCCACCATCTGCCTGGCTGAAGGCGCGCAGGCCCTGGCGATGCTGCGCGGGCGCGCCTACGTGCTGCCCGAAGACATGACCGATCTGGCGGCCGATGTGCTGCGCCACCGGCTGTCGCTGTCGTACGAGGCGCTGTCGGACGGGCTGGATGCCGATGCGCTGATTGCCCGCATCATGGCCAAGATACCGGCGCCTGCGCGGCCTTTGCACCACCTGCAAAACAGCTTGGGCACTCACCATGAGCAACAAGCCGCCTGAACCCGCCACCGGGCAGCCCCTGCCCCGCTTGCCCGGCGAGGCCGACCGCCTGCTGCGGCAGCTGGAGTGGCATGTCATCCGGCGGCTCGACGGCCTGCTGCAGGGCGACTACCGCACGCTGGTGCGCGGCAGCGGGCTCGACCTGGCCGATCTGCGCGAGTACCAGCCCCACGACGATGTGCGCCACATCGACTGGAACGTCACGGCCCGCCTGAACACGCCCCATGTGCGCGTGTTCACCGAAGACCGCGAAATGTCGGCCTGGTTTCTGCTGGACCTGAGCCCCTCCATCCACTTTGGCCCGCAGGGCCACGCCAAGCGCGACATCCTCACCCGCTTTGTGGCCGTGCTGGCGCGCCTGCTCACGCGCCACGGCAACCGCGTGGGCGCCATGCTGTATGGCGCGGGGGGTGCGGGTGGCGCAAAGAATGCAGAGGGCCGCAGCGCACGCGCGGTAGATGCCGTGCTGCCCCCGCGCAACAGCCGCGCGCAGGTGCTGCACCTGGTGCACCGGCTGCTGCAACCGGCCGCCGAACGGGCGGCGGGCGGCACGCAACTGGGCGTGCTGCTGCAGGCCGGGCTGGGCGGCATTCGCAGGCGCTCCACAGTGTTCGTGGTGTCGGACTTCATCAGCGCGCCCGGCTGGGAAAAGCCGCTGGCCCAGCTGGCGCAGCGCCACGACGTGGTGGCCGTGCGCCTGTTCGATCCGCTCGAACTGGAGCTGCCCGACCTGGGCCTGGTGCTGTTGCGCGATGCCGAGACCGGCGAGCAACTGCAGGTCGACACGCACGACAAGGCCTTTCGCCAGCGCTTTGCCCGCCTGGCCGCCGAGCGCGAGGCCGCCCTGCGCACCAGCCTGGCCGCCGCGGGCGCCGACACGCTGGAGCTGCGCACCGATGACGACCTGATCGACGCCCTGCTGCGCTTCATGGACCTGCGCCAGCGCCGCGCCGGGCCGCGGCTGCGCGCTGTCCAGTCCAGCCCCCGCCCCACCACCGTGCTGGCCGGGCAGACCGCGCAGGCCACTGCCTGAAACCCACTCACCCAAGGACAACCGACCATGGCTTTTCTCTGGCCCACCCTGCTCTGGCTGCTGCTGGCGGTGCCGCTGCTGGTGGCGCTGTACGCCTGGCTGCTGCACCGGCGCAAGCAGCAGGCGCTGAACTACCCCAGCCTCGGCCTGGTGCGCGCGGCGCTCGGCCCCGGCCAGCGCCTGCGCCGCCACATCCCGCCCACCCTGTTTTTGCTGGCGCTGGTGGCCCTGCTGCTGGCGGCGGCGCGCCCCATGGCGGTGATCACGCTGCCCTCAGAGCAGCAGACCATCGTGCTGGCCATGGATGTGTCGGGCAGCATGCGCGCCACTGACGTGGAGCCCGACCGCCTCACCGCCGCGCAGAACGCCGCCAAGGCCTTCATTGCCGAGCTGCCGCGCCATGTGCGTGTGGGCATCGTGGCGTTTGCGGGCAGCGCCCAACTGGCGCAACTGCCCACCCAGAGCCATGAAGACCTGGTCAAGGCGATCGACAGCTTTCAGCTGCAGCGCGGCACGGCCACGGGCAACGGCATCATGCTGGCGCTGGCCACGCTGTTCCCCAACGCAGGCATCGACATTGCGGCGCTGGGCGAGCGCCAGGCCATGCGGCCGCGCTCGCTCGACGAGGTCACCCGGCAGGACCCGGCCAAGACCTTCACGCCCGTCGCCCCCGGGTCTTACAACTCGGCCGCCATCATCATGCTGACCGACGGCCAGCGCACCACCGGGGTGGACCCGCTCGAAGCCGCCCAGTGGGCCGCCGACCGGGGCGTGCGTGTGTACACCGTGGGCGTGGGCACGGTGCAGGGTGAAACCATCGGTTTCGAGGGCTGGTCGATGCGCGTGCGGCTCGATGAAGAAACCCTCAAGGCCGTGGCCTTGCGCACCCAGGCCGAATATTTCCACGCCGCCACCGCCGCCGACCTGAAGAAGGTCTATGAAACCCTGAGTTCGCGCCTTACGGTGGAAAAGCGCGAAACCGAAGTCTCTGCCCTGCTGGCGCTGGTGGGGGCGGCGCTGGCGGTGCTGGCCGCCGGGCTGTCGGTGGGGTGGTTTGGGCGGGTGATGTAGTTAAAAAACTATCAAAATAATAGCTGCTTGCGCTTACTCCATAAGTGCTAGAGCCAAAAAACACCCAAAATACCCGTTATTCGACCAGTCCTCCGGGGCCATCCACCAAGGTGGCCAGCGGCAGGTCGTGCAGCTCTTGCAGCAAGCGCACCAGTTGCTGTGCGGCGGCATCCACCACCGCGCGGCCCTTGTCGGCGGTGGCGGCGGCGGCATTGCCCACGGCACCGGCCACGTGGTAGTCCTGCATCTGCCAGCCCAGCTTGGCGCTTTTGCCGTTGCCCAGGATGGCGTAGCGCTCGGCCCGGTCCTGCGAGGTGGAGCGGAAATCGCGCGCGTGTTCCATGTGCACCGCGCTTGGCGCCAGGTGCAGCATCATTGAGGTCTCGATCTCGCCCGCATGGATGCCAAAGCGGTGCTCTTCGGCACTGAATTGGCCAGCCACGGCGTCGGGCAGAGGCAGGCTGAACCAGCTGGCGCTGTAGACCAGCAGATGGCTGCGCGTGCGCAACTCGCGCGCCACGATGTCCATCACGCTGACCTGGCCGCCATGGCCGTTGAACAGCAGGAGCTTTTTCACCCCGGCGCGCGCCACGCATTCGCCAATCTCGGTCCACAGCGCGATCACCGTGGCGGGCGACAGCGTGAGCGTGCCGGGAAAGCGGATGTGCTCGGGGCTCAGGCCCACCACCTGCGGCGGCAAAAACAGCACGGGCAGCGCAGCGGGCAGCAGCGGCAGCGCGGCGTCCATCACGCCCTGCAGCAGCGTGGCATCCACCGACAGCGGCAGGTGCGGCCCATGCTGCTCGATGGCCGCCACGGGCAGCACGGCCACCGTCTGCCGGGCCTGGCCGCTGGCGCGCAGCCCGGTGAAGTCGCGGGTGGAAAGGTCGGCCCAGAAGCGCGACGGCAGGGGTGGATGGGTGGCAGCAGTCATGCCCGCCATGGTAGTGGCTGCCGCCTCGGCCTGGGCATGAAAGGAATGCAGGTCACTTGAGCCCCGTGGTGAGCAGCCAATACAGCAGATGGCCCACGCCCATCGCCAGCAACAGCACCAGTGCCAGCCCGCTGGCGCGCGTGCTGAAGCCACGGCGGCGCTGCCATGCCCGCACTGCCAGCGCCGCCACCAGCCCCACGCCCGCCAGCACGGCCCACACCACCCAGACAAGGCCCCGGTAGATGCAGCCAAAGTTCTCGCAATACAACGTGAAGCCGTGAAAGGACAGCGCTGCCAGCAACGCACACAGGCCCAGCAGCAGCCAGCCGCTGCCACGCAGCAGGCGGGTGAGCGAGCGCGACCAGATAGTTGCTGCAGGAACGACCACAGAAGAAGAAGAAGAAGAAGAGGGCTGCATGGAAGTGGCTGTGCCCGACAGGGGCATGGCCACCCCGACTATCCACCAGTTGGAAGCACCCCGGTGCACGGGATGCAATGGCTTACCCCGACGGTCAGACAACGGGGACAATAGCGGCTCGCGCGCGGTCGTTTTGCATCAAGCCCTTGGGACCGCGGCGCTCACTTTTTGCACGTCGCCATGCCTTTGTCCCTGCCCTCTTTTTCTATTGCCTCCTCGCGCCAGCAACGCTGGCTTCGCCTCGCAGTGGGCGCACTGGCGGCCTTGATCGTGTGGTGGCTGGTCAGCTGGCTGGCTATTGCGCACCTGGCGAAAGGCCCGCTGGAGCGCATCGCCAGTGAACAGCTGGGCCGACCGGTAACCGTGGGGGCGATCGAGTTCACGCCCTGGACGCTGGAATTGACCCTGCGCGACATCGCCATTGGCGGCGCCCAGGGCGGCCCCCCGCAGCTTCAGATTGCACGCATCTATGCCGATGCCGAGCTGCAGTCGCTGGTGCGCCTGGCGCCGGTGGTGGATGCCCTCGCGATCGACGCCCCCCATCTGCGGCTCACGCACCTCTCGGACGGCCACTACGACGTGGACGACATCCTCGCGCGGCTCGCCGCCCCCAGCGACAAACCGGCCAGCGGCCCCGCACGGCTGGCGCTTTACAACCTGGCGCTAACGGACGGCACCATCGAATTCAACGACCACAGGGTCGACGCACTCCACACCGTGCGCCAGCTGGCCCTCAAAGTGCCTTTCATCAGCACCCTGCCCTCGCAACGCGAGATCAAGGTGGAGCCGCACCTGTCGTTTGTCGTCGGCGACAGCCGGTTTGACTCGTCGGTGCAGGGCACGCCTTTTGCACAGACCGGCAAGGGCGACGCCACGGTGAAGTGGGAAGGGCTTGATCTGGCGCCTTACCTGCCCTACCTGCCCGCCAGCCTGCCGGTGCGGGTGCAGGGTGCGCTGCTCGACCTGGACCTGAAGGTGGCGTTTGAGCAGGCACCCCGCCTGGCCGTCACACTGAGCGGCACGGCGCAGACACGCAACGTCAAGATTGCTGACCGCAACAACCAGCCCCTGCTGTCGTACGAGCGCCTCACGGTGGACATGGCCGATGTGCGGCCGCTCGACCAGGTGGTGCGCCTGGCCCGCGTGGAGCTGGCGTCGCCCATCGTGACGGCCGCGCGCAATGCCCAGGGCGCGGTCAACCTCGCGCAACTGGCTACCCCGGCCGCCGCCGCCAAACCGGCAGCGCCGGCACGCACATCACCGGCGGCATCGGCCCCCCAGGCCCCCGCCAGCAGCGCAAACCC
>NZ_QOZT01000012.1:0-78677 GCF_003345135.1 Acidovorax sp. BoFeN1 | reverse complement strand
CAGCCACCCCAGCCCCACCCGGGGCCATCCCAGTAGTCCGGATAGGCCTGGAGGTCGATGCGGGCATGGGCCTGCACGCGATAAAACGGCGCCGCGCTGTCCTGGCGCAGGCCCACCTTGGCCAGCGCCAGCCGGGCCTGTTCTTCCACTGCAGACTGCTGTGCGCCCTGGGCTTGCTGCGACGGCAAGCGCTCGAAGCTGTAAGTGGCCCGCGCGGGCGCGCCGGCGAGCTGGGAGAACGATTGCACGTCGCTGTCCACCAGGCGGGTGCTGGCGCAACCGGTCAGCCACAGTGCTGCGCACAGCAGGGGCAAAGTGATCCATTTCATGGCAGCTCCTTAAAAAAACGCCGGCTGCGGTGCGTCGGCCTTTACTGGATGCGCACCACCTGAACGCCAGGCAAGGCAGATGGCTCCGGGAAATCTTCGGCGTCAAACGCCTTGTCGCCGTTGTCATCGGCCACGCCCGTGGCGTGTGCGCCCTTGAAATCGTACAGCGCGCCATCGAGCAAGTGGCTGGGCACCACGTTCTGCAGGGCGTTGAACATGTTTTCCACGCGGCCGGGGTATTTTTTCTGCCACTCGCGCAGCATTTCGCCCACCTGCTTGCGCTGCAGGTTCTCCTGGCTGCCGCACAGGTTGCAGGGAATGATGGGGAACTGGCGCACCTTGGCCCACTGCGTGGTGTCTTTTTCGGCCACAAAGGCCAGGGGGCGGATCACCACATGGCGGCCGTCGTCGCTCACCAGCTTCGGGGGCATGCTCTTGAGCTTGCCGCCAAAGAACATGTTGAGCAGCAGCGTGGCCAGAATGTCGTCGCGGTGGTGGCCCAGCGCTATTTTTGTGGCGCCCAGCTCGTCGGCCACGCGGTACAGAATGCCCCGGCGCAGGCGGCTGCACAGGCTGCAGGTGGTTTTGCCCTCGGGGATCAGGCGCTTGACGATGCTGTAGGTGTCCTCGTTCTCGATGTGGAACGGCACGCCGGTGCTTTTCAGGTAATCGGGCAGCACATGCTCGGGGAAACCGGGCTGCTTCTGGTCGAGGTTCACGGCCACCAGGTCGAAATGGATGGGCGCGCGTTTTTTCAGCTTGAGCAGGATGTCGAGCAGCGCATAGCTGTCCTTGCCGCCCGACATGCACACCATGACCTTGTCGCCCTCTTCGATCATGTTGTAGTGCACGATGGCCTTGCCGGCCTCGCGGCACAGGCGCTTTTCGAGCTTGTGCGCCTCGCGCTCGATCTTGAAATCAAAGGGCACGCGCTCCGCCGCCGCCGCAGTTTCTTCGCCCGTCCAGGCGCTGGTATCCATTGCATTCATTGCGTTCACCACTGTCCTGTTTCCATGCGAATGGCCACTTCGCAGTCGTCAAAAATTTCGAGCTTGGCTATTTTTACGCGCACGCCGCGCACACCGGGCAGCTGCATCAGCCGCTGGGCCAGCTTGCCGATCAGACTTTCGAGCAGGTTCACATGCTCGGCTGTGCACTCGTCGATGATGATCTGGCGCACCTTGCGGTAGTCGAGCACATGCTCGATGTCGTCGTCGTGCGGCGCCAGCGGCTGTGCGCCCAGGCTCAGCTCGGCATCCACCTGGATGGGCTGGGGCGCGTTTTTTTCGTGCGCCAGGATGCCCAGGTTGGCATCAAAGCGCAGCCCGGTGAGGGTCAGGGTCTGGAGACCAGAGGCTTGGTTCATGGTGTTGGGCGTGAGCATGGGCTCACATCAGGGAAAAGTCACGCTCGAATTTCATCAGGTGCTGGCCCCCATCGACGAGCAGCGTGGTGCCGGTGATGGAACGGTTTTCCAGCGCAAATCGCACGGTGGCCGCCACGTCGTCGGCGGTGGACGAGCGGCCCAGCGGGGAGAGAGCGTGCAGCTGCTGAAACTTCTCGTCGCTCAGCAAATGGCTGGTGAGCGTGAGGCCCGGCGCCACGCCCACCACCCGCACGCGCGGGGCCAGCGCCAGCGCCAGCATCGTGCCGGCGGCTTCCAGCGCGGCCTTGGAGAGCGTATAGCTTAAAAAATCGGGGTTCTGGTTCCAGAGCTTCTGGTCCAGCAGGTTGACCACGGCGCCCTGTGCGTCGGCTTCGCCTGCGGCAGCGCGGTCCTGCAGATGCTGGTGCAGGGCCTGGGCCAGCACGATGGGCGCACCGGTGTTGCTGCGCAGGTGCTTTTCGAGTGCGGCAAACCCGAAGGACTGGGCGTTGTCGTGCTCGAACAGCGAGGCACTGTTGACCACCGCATCCACGCCGCCGAAGTGCTCGATCACCCGGGGCAGCAGGGTGCGCACCGATGCCTCGTCTTCAAAATCAGCATCAAAATGGGCGCTAGCGCTTGTCAGGCTTGCGCAAGCAGCTACTGTATCAATAGCGTCTTGCTGCGATGAGCGGTAATGCACCGCCACCTGCCAGCCGCCTGCCGCCAGCGCCAGCGCAATGCTGCGGCCCAGGCGCCGGGCGGCGCCCGTTACCAGAACCGTGCGCGGGCGGGAAGAAAGAAAAGGGGTGGACATGTGGGGGACAATGCGGGCCGTGACCCAAAGACCCGACAGTTTAACGACCGCCCTGCAAACCCACATCGCCCAGGCCATTGCCGCTGCCGGCGGCTGGATCGGGTTTGACCGCTTCATGGCGTTGGCCCTGTACACGCCCGGCCTGGGCTATTACGCCAACGATTCCACCAAGTTCGGCGCCATGCCGCAGTCGGGCAGCGACTTCGTGACCGCGCCCGAGCTCACGCCGCTGTTCGGCCAGACCCTGGCCCTGCAGGTGGACGAGGCGCTGGCGCAAACCGGCACGCACGAGGTGTGGGAGTTTGGCGCCGGCTCGGGCGCCCTGGCCCTGCAACTGCTCGATGCGCTGGGCGACCGCGTGCAGCGCTACACCATCGTCGACCTCTCGGGCAGCCTGCGGGTGCGCCAGCAGACCTTGCTGGCCCGGCATGCGCACAAGTTGCAGTGGGTGGACGCGCTGCCTGCGCAGTTCAAGGGCGTGGTGGTGGGCAACGAGGTGCTCGATGCCATGCCCGTGCAGCTGCTGGCCCGCCATGGCGGGCACGAGGGCGGGCGATGGCATGAACGCGGCGTGGTGGTGGGCGATAGCGGTGCTTTTGCGTGGGCCGACCGGCCTACCGACCTGCGACCGCCCGTCGAGATTGAAGGCCCGCACGACTACCTGACCGAAATCCACGCCCAGGGCGAGGGTTTCATCCGCACCCTGGCCGACCGGCTGGAGCGCGGCGCCATCTTCTTGCTGGACTATGGTTTTGGCGAGAGTGAGTACTACCACCCGCAGCGCCACATGGGCACCGTGATGTGTCACCAGGGCCATCTGGCCGACAGCGACCCGCTGGTGGCGGTGGGCCTGAAAGACATCACCGCCCATGTCAACTTCACCGCCATGGCGCTGGCCGCACAAGATGCCGGGTTGGAAGTGCTGGGCTACACCACGCAGGCGCACTTTCTGATCAACTGCGGAATGCTCCCAAAAATGGAGCAGCTTGCGCAGGCGCAGCGGTCAACAGCGGCCAAATTGATCATGGAACACGAGATGGGCGAGCTGTTCAAGGTGCTGGCGCTGGCCAAGGGCACGGTGTGGGACGCGCTGGGTTTTGTGCACGGCGACCGTTCGCACCGGTTATGAGTTCATGAAAAAGGCCTTGCCATGATCCGCTGGCTCATCGTTGTGTTCCTGGCGCTGGTGCTTATCAACGGCCTGTCACCTTGGCTGCAGCGCATGGGGCTGGGGCGGCTGCCGGGGGATTTTCGCTTTCGGCTGTTCGGGCGCGAATGGTTCATTCCGCTGGCCAGCACGGTGCTGCTGAGTTTTGTGCTGAGCCTGGCGGTGAAGTGGCTCTGATATGAAACACCCCCCCTGTGGCGCTTTGTGCCTTCCCCCCGCTCTCGCAGCGCTGCGCGCTGCGGGCAAGGGGACGCTCCCAGCGCAGCGGGGCGGCCCTTGCGCGGGAGCCCTGGCCTGGGTCGCGCCAGTTCAGGCGTCGCGGGTCGCGCAATGCGCAGTGGAGACACTGACTTGATTTTTGCGGGGTTTGGCCCGATGTCTGTGCCATGACCGAATCCCTGCACATCGTCTGCCCCCACTGCCACACCACCAACCGCGTCCAGGCGGCGCAGCTCGGCAGCCAGCCCGACTGCGGCAGTTGCCACCAGCCCTTGTTCACCGGGGCGCCGCTGGCGCTGGATGCCACCAGCTTTGCCAAGCAGGTGCAGCGCAACCACATCCCGGTGCTGGTTGATTTTTGGGCGCCCTGGTGCGGCCCCTGCCGCCAGATGGCCCCTGCCTTTGCGCAGGCGGCGCGCGCACTGGAGCCGCAGGTGCGGCTGGCCAAGCTCGATACCGAAGCGCATCTGCAGGTGGCGGCGCCCTACAACATCCGGAGCATTCCGACCATGGTGCTGTTCAACGGCGGGGCCGAGGTGGCACGCATTTCGGGCGCGCTGGGTGCGGCGGACATCGAGCGCTGGGTGCGTTCGGTGCTGTGATGCGCGAGTTTCAGCGCAGTCCCAGCCAGCGGTCCAGCGACAGGCTGCCAGCGCCGCGTCCGGCAAGGTAAAGCATCAGCGCCGCCCACGACAAGTGCGTGGGCCAGGCGTCGGGGTACACAAAGACCTGGATCACCAGCGTCATGCCTAGCAGCGCCAGGGCCGACAGGCGGGTGGCCAGCCCCAGCACCAGCAGCACCGGGAACAGGTGCTCAGACACGGTGGCCATCTGCGCCGCCCATTCCGGGGGAATCAGCGGCAGCTTGTATTCCTCGCGGAACAGCAGGTAGGTGGTGTCGGTGATCGTGAACACGCCATCCACCTTGGTGCGGCCCGACATCCAGAATATGCCCGCCAGCGCCAGGCGTGCGGCCAGCGCGATCAGGCTGTGCGGCGTGCACTGCTCCAGCCGCTGGGCCAGGCCGTTCCACAGCCCGCGCAGGCCGGGGTGGGATGCGGGCGCATTGCCGATGGGGGAGTGGGTGGTGTGCATGGGGTGCTCCTAGTTCAACGAGGTTTCGGGGGCGCGCAGTGCGCCGCTGCGCAGCAGCAGCGCGACGAGTGCGGGCAGGTCGGCGGCGGGGTCGGCCTGCAGGGCTTGGGCGGCGGCGTCCTCAAAAGTGGCGCCCGCTGCGCAGGCGTCCAGCAGCGCGCAGCCCGCGTGCGAAAGGGGCACCCACTGCACGGCGTCGTGCGGGCGGGTCAGCAGTGCGCCTTCGCCGTGCCAGGGCAGGTGGGCGTCCCACTGCAGCTGCTCACGCTGGCGCTGCCACAGGGTGTAGGCCGGGTGGTCTTCGCACCACTGCCAGCGCGCCGCCGGGTGGGGCTGCAGGTGCAGGTGTGCCAGTGTTTCGGGTGGCTGGCGGGCCAGCCAGGCGGCTTGCAGCGCAGGCGCGTCGGCGGCCAGGTGGGCTTCGGTCCAGCAGCGGTCCAGCCGTGCCACGGCGCCCAGGTAGGGCAGGTTGGCGGCGGGGCCAAAGCCTTCCAGGAAATCGGCAAAGCCCGCGCCATAGTCCATCAGGCACCCGTCCGTCGGCGGGTGCTGGTGCACGAAGGCATGTGCCGCAGCGCGCAGCCAGTCGGTGCCCACCAGGGCGTGCACGGCGGGGTAGTTGGCCTGCAGCGCGTCGATGCAGCCCTTGGCCACGGTGTTGCGGTACACGGCAAAGCCGGGCTGGGCGAGCATCGCATCCAGCCAGGCGGGCGGTGGTGTGCTGGCGCCGGGCGGGGGCAGCAGGGCGCTGGCCAGGCCGTCCTGAAAATCGCTCAGGTGCATGGCAGGGCCTCCAGGTTCGCGAGCATGCGGTGCGCACGCTCGCGCTCGGTCAATAACTCGAACAGAGGCGGAATGGCATCGTCGCGTTCGATCAGTGTGGGCCGGGGGCCGGTGCGCGCGATCAGGTGCTCGTACAGTGCCCACACGGGCTCGGCCACGGGGGCGTCGTGGCTGTCGATGAGCAGCGCGTCGCCCAGGCGCGGGTCGGCATGGTGGCCCGCGAGGTGGATTTCGGTGATGGCCTGCACCGGAAAGGCGTCGAGGTAGTCGCTGGCGCAAGTGCCAAGGTTGTGCGCGCTGAGGTACAGGTTGTTCACGTCCAACAGCAGGCTGCAGCCAGTGCGGCGCACCAGCTCGGCCAGGAAATCGGTCTCAGACCAGTCGTGCCCCTCGAGGTGCAGGTAGTGCGTGGGGTTCTCGATGGCAATGGTGCGGCCCAGGGCGTCCTGCGTGGCGCAGATGTTGGCCGCGATGCGTGCCAGCGCCTCGTGCGTGCGCGGGAAGGGCAGCAGGTCCGGGTGGTAGCGCCCGCGCCAGGCCGACCAGGCCAGGTGCTCGGACACCAGTGCGGGCTCGATGCGCCGCGCCAGTTGCGCCAGGCGCCGCAGGTGCTCTGCATCGGGCGGCGCATCTGCCGCGAGCGAGAGCGACACGCCATGCAGCGACACCGGGTGGCGCGCCCGGATGGCTTCTAGCCAGGCCAGGCGCGGGCCGCCGTCGGCCAGATAGTTTTCGGGGTTCACCTCCCACCACAGGTCGCTGGCGGTGCAGTGCAGGGCCTCGTCGTAATGCTGGGGCTTGAGGCCCAGGCCCGCGGTGAGAAGGGGTGTCATGGTGCGGCTTTCGGTCAGCTCTTCATGGCTTCCAGGGAACCCATGCCCTTGGGCGTTTTGATGCTGGCGCAGGTGCCTGCGGGAACAAACTTCCAGGCGTTGCCCTGGTAGTCCACCTTCGAGGTGCCCGCGCAGGTGGTGCCGGGGCCTGCGGCGCAGTCGTTCTTGCCTGCCAGCGAGACGCCGTAGCACTTTTCCATGGCGGGTTTGGCCATGTCGCCGGATTTGTTCATGTTGTCCGACTGCGCCAGGGCGGCGCCGGAGGCGAGGGCGGCAAAGGCGAGTGCGCCAAGGGTGAGGGTGCGTGTGGTCATGGCAGTTTCTCCAGAAAAGATGAATGACAGGAAAGCAGACCTGGGTGCCAGAGCGCGGTGCGCCGCAGTCCCCGATCTGCGATGTAATTCGCGCTGCATGCGGGGCGGGTTACACCGAGTGCAAAAAAATGGGCAGCTTTTTTTGAAGCCTGCTGTAACCGGATGGCTCCAGCGCACGAATACCCTTCTGGGAGACACCATGGAGATTGAAGACAGGCTGCGTGCGCTGCTGCTGCAAGGGCTGGACGCCGACGCAGCGGCCTACCAGCGGTTTTTGAAGGAGTTGAGCGCCCATCTGCGGGCGTTCCTGCGGCGCCGTCTGGCGCAGTGGCCGGACGCGGTGGAAGACCTGGTGCAGGAGACGCTGCTGGCCGTGCACAACCAGCGCCACACCTACCAGCCCCAGATGCCGGTGACGGCGTGGGTGCATGCGATTGCCCGCTACAAGCTGGTGGACTGGTTGCGCTCGCACGCGGTGAAAGAAGCGCGCAACGATCCGCTGGACGATGCCCACGAGCTGTTCTCCAGCAGCGATGCCGAAGCCGCTGAGGCCCGGCGCGATCTGGGTCAGTTGCTGCAGACACTGCCCGACCGCCAGCGCTTGCCCATCGTGCATGTGAAGTTGCACGGGCTTTCGGTGGTCGAGACGGCGCAACTCACGGGGCTGTCGGAGTCGGCGGTCAAAATCGGCGTGCATCGGGGGCTCAAGGCCCTGGCCGCCAAGATCAGGGGAATGGCATGAAAACCGATGAATTGATTCATCTGCTGGCCGCCGATGCCACGCCGGTGGCCCGCCACCGCATTGAGCAGCGCTTCGCCGTGGCCACTTTGGCTGGGGTGGTAGGTGCCGGGATGGCGCTGATGGCCTGGTTTGGCTTGCGGCCAGACCTGGCGCAGGCTGCGGCCTTGCCCATGTTCTGGGGCAAGCTGATGTTTGCTGCGTCGCTCGCGGTGGCTGGACTGGCGTTGCTGCGGCGCATGGCGCGCCCCGGCGCCACCCTGGGGCTTTCGGCCTGGTGGCTGGCTGTGCCGCCCCTGGTGGTGTGGGCCATGGCAGCATGGGCTCTGTGGCAGGCCGCACCGGCCGAGCACCTGCCGCTGCTGCTGGGCAGCACCTGGCGCACCTGCCCGTTCAACATTGCGGCCCTGTCGGCGCCGGCTCTGGCGGCCTGCTTGTGGGCGCTGAAAGGTGCGGCGCCTACCCGCCTGGCATGGTCTGGTGCTAGCGCTGGCCTGCTGGCGGGCGCCCTGGGGACGCTGGTCTATGCATTGCATTGCCCCGAGATGGCGGCGCCGTTCCTGGCGGTGTGGTACCTGCTGGGCATGGCCATTCCCACGGCCGTGGGGGCTGCACTGGGGCCGCGCCTGTTGCGCTGGTGAGGTGATTGGTGGTCCTGCGCAGGTTCAGTCGGCCGCAGTTGTCAGAAGCCAGGCGGCCACGGCCCGCACCCGCGCAGCGTGGATCATTTCACCCACTTTTTGACCTGTAACGCCCGACTCTGCTGCGTGAGTAGCTATCACACTGGTAGCAACCGATTGCACCGCGGCCAGTGCTTCGCGCAGGCGCTGGCGCTGCGGGTAGGGCGCTTCGTCAAAGCCCAGGCGCCCGCGCGCATCGCATTCGCAGGCCAGCAAAATTTCATCAAAGCGCGCCGGTTTGCGAATGCCGTCGCAGCGCTCGATCAGGCGCACCAGGGCGGCTGCGCCCAGCTCGCCGCTGCGGTGGATGTTGCCGTGCTCGCGCGCCACCACGTCGGAGGTTTCGCGGCATTCGGTGGGTACGCGCAGGCGCTCGCACAGGCCCTTGAGCAGTTTGGCGCTGCGCTGCTCGTGGCCGATGTGGCGCGGCAGCATGTCGGCGGGCGTGGTGCCTTTGCCCAGGTCGTGTACCAGGCAGGCAAAGCGCACGGTGAGCGTCGTGGCCAGCCGCGCCGCCATGTCCAGCACCATCATCAGGTGCACGCCGGTGTCCACCTCGGGGTGGTATTCGGGCCGCTGGGGCACGCCCCACAAGCGGTCTACCTCGGGCAGCACCACCTTGAGCGCGCCGCACTCGCGCAGCACGTCGAACATGCGCGAGGGGCGCTCTTCCATCAGCCCGCGCGCCAGCTCTTGCCACACGCGCTCGGCCACCAGGTGGTCGGCCTCGCCATGCGCCACCATCTCGCGCATGAGCTGCATCGTCTCGGGCGCCACCGTGAAATCGGTGAAGCGCGCGGCAAAGCGCGCCACGCGCAAGATGCGCACCGGGTCTTCGCGAAACGAGTCGGTCACATGGCGCAGCACGCGGTGTTGCAGGTCGCGTTCGCCTCCATACGGATCAAAATGGCCTCTAGCGCTTGATGGGTCTGCGCTGATAGCTATCGCATTGATAGTAAGGTCGCGCCGCGCCAGGTCTTCTTCCAGCGTCACATCGGGCGAGCTTTGCACCACAAAGCCCCGGTAACCGCGCCCGCTCTTGCGCTCGGTGCGCGCCAGCGCGTACTCCTCGCGCGTTTCGGGGTGCAGAAAAACCGGAAAGTCCCGCCCCACCGGCAGATAGCCCAGCGCCAGCATCTGCTCGGGCGTGGCGCCCACCACCACCCAGTCGTGGTCATTCACGGGCCGGCCCAGAAGCTTGTCGCGGACGGCGCCGCCTACCATGTAGATTTGCATGCGGCGAGTTTAGAACCTGCGCTGCGCCGTATATTCCAGCCCACCATGTCCCTATCGTCCGACCTCACCATCGCCCAGCTCAACCCTGACGGCAGCGTTCCCGTGCCCACCGCGCCCGATGCGGCGGCCAACGCCGCAGCCGAAGCCCTGCAGCGCGAGGCGCAGTTCGAAGCCTTGCAGACCAAAGTGGACGACCTGCAGGAAATTTTGGCCAAGCCGCTCAATGAAATCCTGGCCGACCGCGATAAGTTCAAGGAGGCGATGGCCGCGTGGGATGCCTTTGGCGCCATGTGGATGCTGTCGCAGCGCGCCATGAAGCGTGTGGCGCTGGACCTGGCCGCGGAGCAGGGCGTGAGTGAAGACGATGTGGTGGCCCGCGCCATGCGGCACGCCAAGGCGGTGCTCAACAGTGAGGACGAAACCCTAGGTGGCACCATCGCCGCCGCGCAGCTGGCGCACATCGCACGGCACAAGGCGTTTTTGCGCAAGCAGTTCCGGCAGGGGTGAGGCCAGGCCTCAGCGCTTGAATCCTGCCTCCCGCTGGCTGCGCACCGCCAGCACGAACACGGTGTCAATAGCCTCCACGTAGTGGTACAGCGCCACATAGCCCCGCGAGGCGCGGCCAATCACCAGTTCGCGCTTGCCGCCTTGCACGGGCCGCCCGATCTGCGGGCTGTGGGCGAGGATTTGCAGGGCTTCCAGAATGGCGCCAATGCGATCGGGTGCGGATTCGGGGTCGTATTGGGCGATGTGCTCGAAGAAACGGTCGAAGTCGTCCAGGACTTCCCGGGCCAGCTCAATGCGGGTCATGTGGCGGTAGGCGCTGGCGTTTACTCGTTCGGGATGCGTGCAGCGGGCTTGCGGGGGCGCCCGCCCTGGGCGCGAGAGGCGAGGTAGGCCTTGGCGTCTTCCCAGCCCACCGTTTGGCCCGTGGCGCGGATGCGGGCCCAGCGCTCGTCGGCCAGTGCATGAAAGGTGTTGTCCAGCTCCACCTGCTCCACCGTCTGGGCAATGGCTTCCAGAATGAAGGCGTGGGCCGTTTTTCCCGCCTGCGCAGCAGCGGCGTTGATGCGGGCTTTCAGGTCGTCTTCAAGGCGTATGGTGGTGGTGGACATCGCGGCTCCAATGGTAGGTCAATGTAGCACGCAAGTGCTACATGTGCCATGCGTTTCGGGAAATCAGCCGGGCCGATCGTTTCAGCGCCTCAGCCGGTACGGCTCTTCAAAGTCCAGAAAGTCCTTCTCGGCCAGGGCCTCGTCGATCCAGGCCTTGACGCCGGGCAGCTCGCGCACGCGGTCCACATAGGCCTTGATGGGGGCGGGCACAGGCAGGTCGTAGGTGTGCAGCCGCATGCACACGGGTGCAAAGTAGGCGTCGGCGATGCTGAACTCGCCCAACAGCATCGGGCCGCCATATTGCGCGAGCAGGCCGCTCCACATGTCCACCAGGCGCTGCACATCGGCGCGCACGGCGCTCTGGTCGCGCCAGATCAGGGCGCCGGTATCGGGCAGGTGGGCTTCGATGTTCATGGGGCAGGCGCCGCGCAGGGCGGTGAAGCCGCTGTGCATTTCGGCGCAGACGCTGCGGGCGTGGGCGCGGGCGGCCTTGTCCTGGGGCCAGAGATGTTTTTCGGGGTAGCTTTCGGCCAGGTATTCGGCGATGGACAGGGTGTCCCACACCACCAGGTCGCCGTCGACCAGCGCCGGCACCTTGCCGGTGGGGCTCACGGGGCCGATGGTGCGCTTGAACTCGGAGTCGGCCTCGAAACTGTCAAAGCGCACGCGCACTTCCTCAAACGCAATGCCGGCCTGGCGCAGCAGCACCCAGGGGCGCATGGACCAGGACGAATAGTTCTTGTTGCCGATATAGAGCTTGGGCATGATTGAAAAGTCTTGCTGGGGCGGAAAAATGGATGCTAACCCCGGCCCTGGCTTTCGCCAATGCTCATTGCCCCGTTGTTTGATGCACGATGCGCATCAAAGCTGCAATGCGTGCAGACTCTGGCCTCCGAGTGAGCCCCCCATACCAGTGCCATCGTGGAACTGGCTTCGCCAGGCCACGGGTGGCGCCCCCTCGGGGGAAGGCGCCGCAGGCGACCCAGGGGGGCTTCTATACAGGCCTCTATACCGGCCAGACCACCCCGTTGTCATTCAGGATGGCATCGAGCGGCAGGTCAAACGCTTCGGGCTCGAAGTCGTCCAGATAGCCGTTGGTAAAGCCCAGCCCCACGGTGAACGGCTTGGGCTGCAGCGTGGCCAGCGTGCGGTCGTAAAAACCGCCGCCATAGCCCAGGCGGTAGCCGCCCGCCGCATAGCCCACGCAGGGCACAAAAAGCAGCGTGGGCACGATGACCTCGGTGTCCTTGGGTTTGGGGATGCCATACGCGTCTTCTTCCATGGGGCAGCCGGGGTGCCAGGCATGAAAGGTGAGCGTTTTGTGCACCTTGTTGACCACCGGCAGGCCGATGCGCCGGCGCTGGGGTTCATCGAGCAGTTCGCCGTCTTCCTTCCAGCGGTGCAGGGCGGGCAGGGGGTCGAACTCGCCCTTGATGGGCCAGTAGGCGCCGATCACGGTGTCCGGCCGGTTCACCAGCCAGATGCGCATCACTTGTTGTAACAGGTCGGAGCGCTGTAGGCGGTCGGGCAGATTGAGGCGTTCTTCTATCAATGCGCGCCGAAGGGCTGCTTTGTCCATCAGATAATTCCCCCATGCAATTACTCAGAGCGATTCTGACACCCCTTGTCGCCGCCGCCGTGCTGGCCGCTGCTGCGCCCCTTGTCCAGGCGCAAAACCGTGGTGACGACACCCTGCTGGAAATGCAGCAGGCCTTTCGCAAAGGCGACCGCAAAAAGCTCGAGCAGCTGCTGCCCGCCGTGCGCGGCCATGCGCTGGAACCCTGGGCCGCCTACTGGGAGCTGAAGGCGCGCCTGAACGAAGCCACGTCGCAAGAAGTGCAGGCTTTCATGCAGCGCTATGCCGGCAGCTACCAGGAAGACCGCCTGCGCAACGACTGGCTGCTGCTCCTGGGCCAGCGCCGCGACTGGGGCCAGTTTGCCGAGCAGCACCCCCACTACCGGATGTCCGACGACCGCGAAGTGCGCTGCTACGCGTTGCTGATCGACCAGATCAAGGGCACGGCGCCCGCCACGGTGGCCGACGATGTGCGCAGCAACTGGTATGCCCAGCGCGATGCAGACGACGGCTGCACCCACGCTGCGGGAGAGCTGTACGGCTACAAAAAGCTCTCGGCGGTGGACATCTGGCGCAAGGCCCGCCTGGGCGCCGAGGCCAACCGCCCCCGCGCGGTGCGGGCTGCGGTGGAGATCGTCGCACCCGAGGTGCTGACGCAGCTCAAGGAGGTGCTGGACGCGCCCAGCAAATACCTGTTGGCGCGCAACATGGCAGGCAGCAGGGTGCGCCAGGAACTGGTGCTGCTTGCGCTGATCAGGCTGGCCTCCGGCGACCCTGACAGCGCTGCGCACCAGCTCGACAGCAAGTGGAGCGAATACCTCTCTGCCGAGGAGCGCAACTGGGCCTGGGGCGTCATCGGCAAGTCTGCTGCGCAGAAGCTCTCGGGCAGCGCACACGGCTATTTTTCCAACGTGACGCGCAACAGCCACCTGAATGACGACCTGCTGGGCTGGAAGGTGCGCGCCGCTTTGCGCGCCGGCCAGTGGAAGGCCGTGGGCAATGTGGTGGATGCCATGAGCGCCGAGGCCCGCCAGGACAGCACCTGGGTTTACTGGAAAGCCCGCGCCATGCTGGCCGCCAAGCCCAGCGAAGCCGAGCGCGCCGAAGCGCGGCAATTGCTGACGGGCATTGCCGGAACGCGCGGTTTCTATGAACAGCTGGCATTGGAAGAGCTGGGCCAGCGCATCACCGTGCCGCCCGCGCCTGCGCCGCTGACCGCCGAGGAAAAGGCCGCTGCCCGCGCCAACCCGGGGCTCAACCGCGGCCTTTACGCCATCTTGCTGGGCCTGCGCAGCGAAGGCGTGCGCGAGTGGAACTACGCCACCAACCTGCACACGCCCGGCGGCATGGCCGACCGCGAGCTGCTGGCCGCCGCCGACTTTGCCTGCCAGCGCGAGGTGTGGGACCGCTGCATCAACACCAGCGAGCGCACCAAGACCGTGACCGACATGGCGCAACGCTTTCCCATGCCGTTTCGCGCTGCCGTGGTGGAGCGTGCCCAGGGCATCGGGCTGGACCCGGCCTATGTGTATGGCCTGATCCGGCAAGAAAGCCGTTTCATCATGGACGCCCGCTCGCATGTGGGCGCATCGGGCCTGATGCAGGTGATGCCCGCCACCGCGCGCTGGACGGCCCGCAAGATCGGGTTGACCGGTTTCACCGCCGACCAGATCACCGACCGCGACACCAACATCACCATTGGCACGGCCTACCTCAAGCTGGCGCTGGACGATTTCGCGGGCTCCATGCCCATGGCTGCTGCTGCTTACAACGCCGGCCCCGGCCGCCCGCGCAGCTGGCGCAATGGTCCGGTGCTCGACGCCGCCATCTGGGCCGAAAACGTGCCGTTTGCCGAAACGCGCGACTATGTGAAAAAAGTGCTGGCCAACACCACCAATTACGCCGCCATGTTGACGGGCCAGCCCCAGTCACTCAAGGCACGGCTGGGTACGGTGGGGCCGCGCGATGCGGCTGCGCCCGAGGTGAACAACGATCTGCCCTGAAGCCACGCGCGTTGACAGGTGGTGTTCATTTGCTATTTATTTAATAGCTATTGGCGCAATCTGTATAAGCGCTAGCGTCTGTTTTGGTGTGAAATTGTTTGCGGCCGCGGTTGTCGCTGCGGTGGTGGCAGGGCCGCCCGGCACCCTGCGGCGTCAGGCGTTGTGCAGCCACTCACCCTGGCGCACGGCGGCACCTGACCGCACCAGATCATCGGCCAGACTTTGCAGCCATTCGGCCTCGGCCTGGTCGGCAAAGTGGCGGGCGTGCAGCATACCGAAATAGGGCGTGGCCCGCGCCCAGGCGAGCAGGTCTGCCAGCGCAATCTGCTGCCATTCGAGCAGCTTGTACTTGAGCAACACCTTGGCGGCATAAAGCGCGTGTTTGGCCGGGTTGCGCGCAAAGCCGTCCAGGCGACGGCGGGCGCCGTCGAGCGCGCGGGCCGCGTCGGCAAACACCGGACCGTGGCCCGGGATCACGGTGCGCGGTGCCAGGTGCTCTATCAGATCGAGCGTGGCGGCCACCTCTGCAAAGGCGCTTTCGCCCTCCAGCTCGGGAAAGACCACGCCAAAGCCGTTTTCCCACAGCGCGTCGGCCGAGATCAGGATGCGGTTGTGCGGCTCGAACAGCACCACCGAGTGCGTGTCGTGCCCCGGCGCGGCGTGCACCTGCCAGGCCCTGTCGCCCAGCAGCGTGGTGGTGCCGGGTTGCAGCAGGGTGTCGAAGCGAAATGGCGGGCATTCCTGGCCGGTGGGGGTGTAGCTGAGCGCATAGGCGTCCCAGTGGCGCACATGGGCGGCCTGTCCCGGCGGGATGGCGGTTTCCGCCCCGGGCCAGGCCTGCTGCAGGGCTGCATTGCCTCCGCAGTGGTCGCTGTGCAGGTGGGTGTTGAGGATGCGGTCGAGTGCGCGCCCGCCCAGCGCGCCTTGCACCAGTTCCACCGTCTGGTCGGCGTGACTGCAATAGCCCGTGTCCACCACCGCAGTGCCGTGCCGCCCGTGAAAGACGATGTTGTTAGCCGACAGCCAGCCGCGCTCCAGCACCGTGATATCTGGCGGTAGCGCAATCGGGGTGTGCGGCATCTGCTATGAATAGGTGAGTGAACGAAATTACTTGGCCGTGCGCAGCTCGCGCCGCAGGATCTTGCCCACGTTGCTCTTGGGCAGCTCGTCGCGGAACTCGATGTACTTGGGGCGCTTGTAACCGGTGAGGTTGGCGTGGCAGAAGTTGGCCACTTCGTCTTCGGTGAGGGCCGGGTCGTTCTTGATGATGAACACCTTGATGGCCTCGCCCTGTTTTTCATCCGGGATACCGATGGCTGCGCACTCCACCACGCCGGGACACAGGCTGATGACCTGTTCGAGCTCGTTGGGAAACACGTTGAAGCCGCTCACCAGAATCATGTCCTTCTTGCGGTCGATGATGCGCGTGTAGCCCTGCGCGTCCATGATGCCGATGTCGCCCGTGCGCATGAAGCCGTCGGCCGTGAAGGCCAGGGCGTTTTCGGCGGGCTGGTTGTAGTAGCCCGTCATCACGTTGGGGCCGCGGATGCAGATCTCGCCCGATTCACCGATCGGCATGCTGTTGCCCGCGTCGTCCTTGATGGCGATGTCGATGCCTGGCAGCGGCAGGCCGATGGTGCCGCTGAATTCGGTGTTGGTCACGGGGTTGTTGGTGCCGATGGCGCAGGTCTCGCTCATGCCCCAGCCCTCGATCATGGTGCTGCCCGTGACCTTTTGCCAGTGGCGCGCCGTCCCCTCTGATGCGGCCATGCCGCCAGCCTGCGACACGCACAGGTGCGAAAAATCGATGGACTTGAACTGCGGGTGCTGCAGCAGCGCGTTGAACAGCGTGTTCACGGCCGGCAGCATGTGGAAGGGACGCTTTTTGAGCACCTCGACGAATTTGGGAATGTCGCGCGGGTTGGGAATCAGCGTGAGGCTGGAGCCCTGGCGGATGGCCAGCAGGCACAGCGTGAGCGCGAAGATGTGGTACAGCGGCAGCGCGGCAATGCTGTTGGCGCGGCTGAGGTCGCCCACCTTGGCCAGAGCCGGGGTGAACCAGGCCTCGGCCTGCAGCGTGGCGGCCACAATGCAGCGGTGGGTGAGCACCGCACCCTTGGACAAGCCTGTGGTGCCGCCCGTGTATTGCAAAAAGGCGATGGAGTCGAGCGTGGCCTGGCTGGGGGCCAGCGTGCGGCGCTCGCCCAGCGACAGCGCCTTTTTGAAGCTGACGACCTTGCGGCCATGGGACAGGGGCAGCTCGTAGGCGGGCACCATCTTGGCCAGGTGGCGTACGGCAAAGGTGATCCACCGGCCATAAAAAGTGCCCAGCAGATCGCCCATGGATGCCATCACCACATGCTGCACCGCCGTGTGGTCGACGATTTCGCTCAGGGTGTGGGCGAAGTTCTCCAGGATCACGATGGCCGTGGCGCCCGAATCCTTGAGCTGGTGCTCCAGCTCGCGCGCGGTGTAGAGCGGGTTCACGTTGACGCAGGTGTAGCCGGCGCGCAGCACGGCCGCCATGGTCACGCCAAATTGCGGCACGTTGGGCAGCATGATGGCCACGCGCGCACCGGGCTCAAGCCCCAGGCCCTGCAGGTAGGCGCCCAGGGCTGCCGAGAGGCGCTCCAGTTCGCCATAGGACATCCACTGGTCCATGCAGACCGAAAAAGGGCTCGACGCGTGCTTGCGAAAGGATTCTTCCAGAAGGTGCGCCACCGAGCGGTATTGCTCGGGCTGCACATCGTGGGGAACCCCCGGGGGGTAGCTTTTGAGCCAGATCTTTTCCATGCGGTGTCCTCGGGTGCTCCGATAGATAGGTTCTAAGGGGGTGTGGGCCCAGATTGTGGGAGCAAGGGCGCGGGTTGGGTTATCGGGCTTGTCCTAGGGTGTGTGCCGGTGCGGTCTCGCAGGCGACAGGGTTGGCGTCCAACAGCCAATCCGTTTGCAGGGTTTCCCCGCCGCCGCATCCGGTCGGTGTTGCCGGGCCAGGCCGCACAATGCGCGCTGCTTCACAACGACAAACCCGATTCCATGAACGCACGCTGGCAGCAAGTTGTGGTCTTTTTCAATGCACTGGCCACCATCGCCTGGCTGGCATGGCAGTGGCCCCGCTCGCCGCTGGTGGCGCTGGCGGGCGTGGCGGGTGCGCTGGCGTTGTTCGGGCTGGTGCTGGGGCTGCAGTTTGTGATCATGCGGCGCGTGAACCGGTCCGACCACGCGCCACGGCCGTCATGGCGGCAACTGGTGGTGGCCTGGTGGGCCGAGGCGCGGCTGGCGCTGGTGGTGTTTGGCTGGCGCCAGCCCTTTCGCCACAACGCCGTGCCCGACTGGCTTCCGTCCCTGTCACCCCTGTCACCCCTGTCGCCTGGCCAGCAGGCCACGCGCCGGGGCGTGGTGCTGGTGCACGGCTTTCTGTGCAACCGCGGCTTCTGGCTGCCGTGGATGGCCGCGCTGCGCGAGCGCGGCCACGCCCATGTAGCGGTCACGCTGGAACCCGCCTTTGGCTCGATAGACGACTACACCGCCACCATCGATGCCGCGGTGCAGCGTGTGCAAGAGGCCACCGGCATGGCCCCGGTGGTGGTGGGCCACAGCATGGGCGGGCTGGTGGTCCGCGCCTGGCTGCGCTCGTTGCCTGCGGACAGCGCTGCGGCGCGCGTGCACCGGGTCATCACGCTGGGAACGCCGCATGGCGGCACCTGGGCCGGGCGTTTCAGCCGCTCGGTGAATGGCCAGCAAATGGCGCTGGGGGGCGAGTGGGTGCGGCAATTGCAGCAGGAAGAGCCTGCGGCCCGTGCGGCCCGGTTTACCTGCTGGTATTCGAACTGCGACAACATCGTTTTTCCGGCGGGCACGGCGATGTTGGCGGGCGCGGACAACCGGTTGGTGGAGGGGGTTGCGCATATGCAGATGGCTTTTGATCCAGCGGTGATGCGGGCTTGTCTTGAGGAGATTGCGCGGGGGTGAGGGTGGGTTTTGGTGTTTTTTGGCTCTGGCGCTTATGTATCAAGCGCTGGTAGCTATTGTTTTTATAGTTTGGCTGTTTTTCCAACCGTTCGGGTTGAGCTTGTCGAGGCCTTGCGCTGGTCGTGGTTCGTGCCTTGGTTGAGGGCGGAGGCCGGGAGTCGCCCGGCGTGCGAGTAACTTTCTTTTGCTTCGAAGCAAAAGAAAGCCACTGCGCCGCCGGGCGCACAACCCGGCCTCTGAGCTAAAAACAAGCACAGCGGCGACTATAAAAAACATAGCTACCAGCGCTTGATACATAAGCGCTATAGGCCGATATGTCTCAAAAACTCAAACTGCAACCACCCCCCGCTCATCCGCCGCAAACTCCGGCACTCCCCGCAACCGCTCATAGATCGGCGCAAAGTCCGCCGCCGTCATGTCAAACAGCTGCTCAAAACTGTCGATCACAAAATACGTCTGCTGATAGCTGTCGATCTTGTAGCGCGTGCGCATGGTGCGCTCCAGTTGCAGCGGCAGGCGCTGCGGCTTTGGGCTTTGCACGGCATACGGCAGCTCGCCCGCCGAGCTGAGGATGCCCGCCCCATAAGCACGCAGTCCGGCGTGCTCCCGGATCAGCCCGAACTCGATGGTGTACCAGTACAGGCGGCTCAGCATCTCGCAAGACCCCAGCCCCTGCGCCTTCAGGCCGCCCTGTCCATAGCGCTGCACATAGTCGGCGAACACCGGGTTGAACAGCAGCGGCACATGGCCGAAGAGGTCGTGAAAGATGTCGGGCTCGACAATGTAGTCAAACTCTTGTGGCGTACGGATCCAGTCCGTCACCGGGAACTGGCGGTTGGCCAACAGCGTGAAGAACGGCACCTCGGGAATCAGCCCCGGCACGGCCACGATCTCCCAGCGCGTGGCGCGGTACAGGCGCTCGTTGATTTCCTCGAAGCGTGGAATGTGGTCCTTGATACCCAGCGAGGGCAGGGCGGCGATGAAGGCGTCGCTGGCCAGGCCCGTCAGCAGGGCGCTCTGGCGCTCGTACAGGCGCCGGTAGGTGTCGTGGTCCGCGGCGGTGTAGGCCGTAAAGTTTTGCGGGCAGGTGTAGTTGGCGGCTGCGCGCGAGTAGTCGCCGCGCGGCGCTCGCTCGCTGGCGCCGTAGACGACGGGTTCGATGGCCATGGCCGTATTCCGCTCAGGCCTTCTTGCCTTCGAGCACGCCGCGCCGGATCTGGTCGAGCTCGATGCTTTCAAACAGCGCCTTGAAGTTGCCGTTGCCAAAGCCGTCGTCGCCCTTGCGCTGGATGAACTCGAAGAAGATGGGCCCCAGCTGGTTCTCGCTGAAGATCTGCAGCAGCAGCTTGCCGGCCACGCCGTCGATCAGGATCTTGCGGTCTTTCAGGGCCTGCAGCGGCTCGCCGTGGCCGGGGATGCGTTTTTCCACCAGTTCGTAGTAGGTGTCGGGTGTATCGAGCAGGCGCACGCCGCTGGCGCGCAGCGCATCCACGGTGTCGTACAGATGGTCCGAGCCCATGGCGATGTGCTGGATGCCCTCGCCCTTGTACATGTCCAGGTACTCCTGGATCTGGCCGGCCTTTTCCTTGCCCTCTTCGTTGATCGGGATGCGGATCTTGCCGCAGGGGCTGGTCATGGCCTTGCTCTTGACGCCGGTGACCTGGCCTTCGATGTCGAAGTATTTGATTTCGCGGAAATTGAACACGCGCTCGTAAAAGTCGGCCCACTCGTTCATCCGGCCCCGGTGCACGTTGTGTGTGAGGTGGTCGATGTAAGTGAGGCCATGGCCCACGGGGTTCAGGGCCTCGTCGGCGCTCACGCCGGGCAGGGGTTCGAAGTCCACGTCAAAGAAACCGATGTTGCCAATGTCGCCCGGCTGCGCGCCGTTTTTGCCGCGCCAGCGGTCCACCAGATAAATCAGGCTGTCGCCCACGCCCTTGATGGCGGGGATGTTCAGCTCGCCCGGCCCCGCCACGCCCGCGTAGCCCCAGGCCCCCAGGCCCAGCGCGCGCTCATAGGCGGCCTTGGTGTCGTGCACGCGAAAGGCGATGGCGCAGACGCTGGGGCCGTGCAGGCGGGCAAAGCGCTGGGCAAAGCTGTCGGGCTCGGCGTTGATGATGAAGTTGATCTCGCCCTGGCGGTACAGCAGCACGTTCTTGTGGCGGTGGCGCGCCACCGGCCTGAAGCCCATGCCCTCGAACACCTTGCCCATGGCCTGCGGGTCGGGCGCGGCGAATTCGATGAATTCAAACCCGTCCGTGCCCATGGGGTTCTCCCAGGCGGCGGTGTCTTGCGTGGCTTGCTGCGGCAATGCTGCGTTCATGTTGTCTCCGGCCAAAAAAATAGGAATGCCGTGCACTGTAGGCGCGTGCTGTCTCATGTTTCCGGCGATTTGGAGATGCAATGAACGGTTGTTTGCAGGAATGCTGCGTCAGATCAATGCGCGATGAAGGGATGGTGCTAGCCGGTTCGCGGCCCTCTGCGGTGTCTTGTCGCCTTCTTTGGGGCAGGGCTTAGCGCGGGGCGGGCGCCGGCTGCAGCTTGCGCACGGCCTGTGCGGCGGCCAGGCGCTGCTGCTCTTGCGGCGTGAAGAGTTGCTGGCGCAACTGCTGCAAGGCGGCGCTGTCGGTGGTTTGCGCCTGGGCCTGGCTGTACTGGTCGAGCCGGTTTTGCCAGTCGGTCTCGTCCCGGTCGAGCTGGGCCAGGGCGCGTGCTGCCTCTTCGCCATATTGGGCGCTGCGGGTGGCGTGGCGCGTGCGCTCGTCCGTGCCCTGGGCATTGAATTGCTGGGTCTGTTGGGCCACGGTCATATGAAGGGTGGCGCTGGCGCGCTCGGCCTGGCGCTCTGGGGACAACCCGGCTTGCGCCTCGCGCAGGGCCAGCTCCTTTTGTTGCGCTGTCAGCGCGGGGTTGTGGGCAATTTCGAGCCGCGCGAGGGTGTACTGGTCAAGCTCGGCCTCGTGCGCAAAAAGCGCTTCGTATTCCTCGGCCTGAAAATGCTGGCGACGCAATTGCTCGCGCTCTGCCAGTGCGCTGCGCAGGGCCCGGGGGTCCTTGAGGTCGGCGGGGGCGCGCAATTGCCCCAAGGCCACGCGGTAATCCACGTAGCGCTCGGCCATCGCCAGCGCGCGGGTGGCAAGGTCGGGGGCAAAGTGCCGCCCCACCAGTGCGGCCAGGCGCTGCTTCAGCGTGGCGGGGTCTGCCGCATCACCAGCCTCCAGCAGCAGGGCTTCGAGGGTGTTGCGCAGCTCGCGGGTCAAAAAAGAATCATGCCCATCCACGCCAGCGCCCGCTGCCTGCGCTGCGAGGCGGTGCTCTGCGGGCGTTGCGGTGCGCGGGGTGCCGGGGTTGTTGCCGACCACCGCCGCACCCCCTGGCTGCTGCTGCGTGCGCAGTGGCGCGGGGTCCGCCGGCCAGGCAAGCCACACCAGCGCGCTGGCGGCAACCGTGGTGGCGGCCGCCGCAGCGGCCAGGGTGCGTCGGCGGGGCATGGGGTTACAGGCCGATCTGTTTCAGGCGGTTGGCGTGCTGGCGGTACAGCGTCACCGGATCGGCAGAGAACCAGTCGCGCAGGCCCACCAGCTGGTTGACTTCGTCCAGGTGGTTCTGGCGGTAGTCGCCCAGATGCTTGCCCAGGCGCGACGAGCAGGCCGAAACCAGCCCGTCATTGGCTTCGCCAAAGACCAGCCCCATCACGGCGAGAGGGCCGTCGGTCACATCCAGCACGTTGGTGAGCTTCTGGGTGCCGGTCCACGAGTAATAGCGCACGCCATTCACCAGCTCGGCACCGCTGCCGCAGCCCGTGGGGACAGCCTGTGGAAACCGGCGGTTGAAGTCTGCCAGCCCGGCGGTGGTGAGCGAATCGAGCGCTGCCGTGGGCATTTGGGGCAGGCCGCTGCCGCCCGACACCAGGTTGATCAACCCCACCAACGCCGAGGCGGCGCCGTTGGCCACGGTTTCCGAGACCGATCCGGCGGGCGCCACGCCGCGCAGGATATCGGCCACGCGGGAGCCCCGGTTGACGCCGCCAATCGAGGTGACCGATGCCACCAGACCCGGCGCCACACCGGCCACGTAGCGCGTGGTGGGCCCGCCGTGCGAATGCCCCACCAGGTTCACCTTGGACGCGCCGGTGACGGCCAGAATGGTCTTCACCTGTGCCAGCAATTGCTCACCGCGCACCTCGGTGCTGTTGGCGGCAGATACCTGCGCCACAAAGACCCGCGCCCCGCCTTGTCGCAGGGCGTCCGGAATGCCATAAAAATAGTCCACGCCCAGCGCCGAATCAAAGCCAAAAAGCCCATGCACCAGCACGATGGGGTAGCGGGTCTGGGTGTAGCCACTTTGCGCGTGGGCAGTGGCCCCCAGCATGAGCGCGCAGGCCGTGACAGCGAACGAAAGGTGGCGCAAGAGGCGCCTGGTAAAACCGGTCATGTGTTTGTCTCCTGGTATTTGATTTTTGGTTTCGCGAAAAAGAACGACCGTACTTTTTCGCGAAGTTCATTGTTCAGCGGCCTGTGCGTTGTCACTATCGGGACATACCCGGTGCCCCAAAATCGGGGGCGCCTGACGCCGGCCCTGTTCGTAGAATCCTGCGCAATGAACGACGCCAATGCCCTCGACAAGCTGGACAAGGCCATCCTGCGCCGCCTGCAGGACAACGGACGCGAAACCTACGATGTGATTGGCGAGCAGGTGGGCCTGTCTCCCAGCGCCGTGCTGCGCCGCGTCAAGCGCCTGGAAGACAGTGGCGTGATCGCCCGCTATGTGGCACTGGTCCGGCCCGAGGCCGTGGGGCTGGGGCTGACGGCCTACCTCAATGTGCGGCTCGAAAAACACACCGAAAGCCACAAGCGCAATCCCATGGACCTGTTTCGCGCCAGCGTGCAGACCTGGCCCGAAGTGGTGGAGTGCGCCGCACTCACGGGTGAGATGGATTACCTGCTGCGCGTGGTGGTGGCCGACATGGCGCACTACAGCCGCTTCATCATGGATACGCTGCTCAAACACCCCAGCGTGCAGGATTGCAAAACGAGCTTCGTGCTGGACCGGGTAAAAGCCACCACCGCCGTGCCCGTGTGACGCTGGCAGGACGCCGCAACGGGGTGGTTGTGTAACAGTTGCTATGATGTTAGTAGCTGTAAGCGCTTTATCCGTATGGGTCTTAGCGCATTTTGTTGGGTTTTGGCAGGCGCCACTATTTTTGTTGCAGTGCAGCAAAAAATGTGGAATTGACGAGGGAAAACCCGTAAAGTGGACTCCATGATCGCAACCAAAGACTGGCTCAAGGCTTCGTGGGACGCTGGCAAGGACATGCTGACGCCCCTCTCTGGCCGTTCGTCGGGTGAGGCCCACGCGCCCACTCCCGTGATGGTGCCCATCCGAGCGCTGGGCCCGTCTTACCGCGAGCGCATCACGCAGCATCTGTTGCAGCTGGAGCCGCCAGACCGCTACCTGCGCTTTGGCTACGCCGCCACCGACGAGCAGATTCGCCGCTACACCGAGCAGCTCGATTTTGATCGCGACGAAATCTTCGGCATCTACAACCGCCGTCTGGAGCTCATCGCCATGGCCCATCTGGCGTTTGCCGAGAACGCCGATCACAAGCAATGTGCCGAGTTTGGCGTGTCGGTGCTCAAGAAGGCGCGTGGCCGGGGATTTGGTGCGCGGCTGTTTGAACGCGCCGTCATGCACGCCCGCAATGAAGGGGTGAACATGGTGTTCATCCATGCACTGACGGAAAACACCGCCATGCTCAAGATTGCGCGCAACGCGGGTGCCACGGTGCAGCGCGACGGATCTGAATCCGAGGCCTATCTGCAGATTTCTCCGCCCAGCCTGGACACGCGCATGGCCGAGATTGTCGAGCAGCAATACGCCGAGCTGGACTACCGCCTCAAGCGCCAGGCAAAGCAGTTCTGGGACTTTCTGGCGGGTGTGCAGGAAGTACGCCAAGGCGTGCGCAAAGCCCGCCACCAATCGGCCGAATAGCCACTGGCCGGCCCGCGGCAGGGGCGGTGTCACAACAATCCGGTATCCTAGCGGCCTGTTTCACTACCGCACGTCCTGCACTCCAAGACAGTGTCCGACCCGCACCCCCAGCGCTTGCCCGACAAGGAAGACAAGCGCACTTTTCTGCAAAAAGTGGCCGAGTTCATTCATCCCGGACCGGACTCCACTGAAGAGCTCATTGAAACCCTGGCCGAGGCCGAGGACAACGAAATCATTGGCGCCGACTCCCGCGTGATGCTTGAGCGCGTCATCCGCATGGCCGACATGACGGCCGGCGATGTGATGGTGGCCGCACCACGCATGGACCTCGTCAACATCGAGGCGCCCTTCGACGAGCTGCTGCGCCTGGTGATCAACACCGCGCATTCGCGCTTTCCGGTGTACCAGGGGGAGCGCGAAAACATCATCGGCATCCTCATGGCCAAAGACCTGCTCAAGCTGCAGCGGGCACCCGAGCTGAACATCCGCGCCTTGCTGCGCCCGGCCGCCTTTGTGCCGGAAACCAAGGGGCTCAACGACCTGCTGCGCGAGTTTCGCGGCAACCGCAACCACCTGGCCATCGTGATCGACGAATTCGGCCGTGTGGCAGGTCTCATCACCATCGAGGATGTGCTGGAACAGATCGTGGGCGAGATCGAGGACGAGTTCGACATCCCCGAGGACGAAGGCGACATCTTTGGTCTGGCAGACCGCACCTACCGCGTGAGCGGCGACACCCCCATCGAGCGTGTGGCCGAGGCCTTTGGTGTGACCGTGCAAGGCAGCGATCCCGACGAAACCTTCGACACCATCGGCGGTCTGATCGCCCATGAAATGGGCCATGTGCCCAAGCGCGGCGAGCACCTGCAGCTGTGCGGACTGCACTTTGTGGTGCTGCACACCAAGGGTGGCGCCGTGCGCTGGTTCAAGGTGTCGCGCGTCGACGAAAACAGCGCAGCCGCCTGATGGCCCGGCTGCAACGGCTGCCCGGGGCCGCGTTCGCTGCGCATTCCAGCATGGCTGTGGTGGCGGGCGTGGCGCAGGCGCTGTCCCTCGCGTGGCCCTGGAACGGCGCGCCGCAATGGTGGTTGCAGATTGTGTCGCTGGCGGTGCTGGCCTGGCTGGTGCGCGCCCCAACGCCCTGGCGCCGGGCTGTGTGGCTGGGCTGGGCGTTTGCCACGGCCTGGCTGGCAGCTACCTTCTGGTGGCTTTTCATCTCCATGCACACCTATGGCGGACTCGCGGCGCCTCTGGCTTCGGCCGCCGTGCTGGGGCTGGCGGCCTTTCTGGGCACCTATTACGCTGTTGCTTTGGGGCTTTTTGCGCGCCTGGCGCCCACCCATCGGGCGCTGGCAGCTATTGTTTTTGCAGCGCTGTGGCTGCTGGCCGAGTTGGCGCGTGGCACGCTGTGGACGGGCTTTCCCTGGGGCGCCGGTGGCTATGCCCATGTGCAAGGGCCTTTGAGTGCGCTGGCGCGCACCGTGGGGGTGTATGGCGTCGGTTTCGTGGCAGCGGTGTTGGCCATGCTGCTGGCGCAGGCCCGCACCCGCGATCTGCGCAGCCTGCGCGCCTGGGCACTGGTGGCGGGGGGCGCGCTGGTGCTGGTGGGCGCGGGGCTGCAGCGCCAATGCGCCATTGAGTCGTGCCACACACCGGCACGGCAGCCGTCGGCCCCGATCAGCCTGGCGCTGTTGCAGGGCAACATTCCGCAAAACGAAAAATTCGAGGCTGGCAGCGGCGTGCCGATGGCCCTGCAGTGGTATGCCGATGTGCTGGTCACCGCCAAGGCATCCCTCGTGGTGGCGCCGGAAACCGCCATTCCGCTTTTGCCGCAGCAGCTCATGCCGGGGTATCTGGAGGGGCTCACGGCACGATTTGGCCAGGGCACGCAGGCGGCGCTGCTGGGCATCCCGCTGGGCGACGAGCGGCGGGGCTATACCAATTCGGTGCTGGGCATGAAGCCCGGCCAGCCAGCACCCTACCAGTATGACAAGCGCCACCTGGTGCCTTTCGGCGAGTTCATTCCGCCGTTTTTCCGGTGGTTCACGGCCATGATGAATATTCCCCTGGGTGATTTCAATCGGGGCGCCATCGGGCAGTCGTCTTTTGCCTGGGCCGGGCAGCGCATTGCACCCAACATCTGCTACGAAGACTTGTTTGGCGAAGAGCTGGGCGCGGGCTTTGCCGACCCGGCCAATGCGCCCACGCTGTTTGTCAATTTCAGCAACATTGGCTGGTTCGGCAACACAGTGGCCATCGACCAGCACCTGCAGATCAGCCGCATGCGTGCGCTGGAGTTCGAGCGCCCCATGGTGCGCGCCACCAACACCGGGGCCACCGCGATCATCGACCACCGGGGCGTGGTCACCCATGCACTGGAGCGTCACACCCGCGGGGTGCTGACCGGCCAGGTGCAAGGGCGCGGGCTCAGCGCAGAAGAGGGCTGGGCCATCACGCCGTATGCGTGGTGGGTGTCGCGCTGGGGCCTGGCGCCCCTGTGGGCGGTGGGTGTCTGCGTGGTCGCCGGGGCGGCGTTCGTGCGGCGCCGGCGCTTGCGGCACTGGGCCTGACGGCGGCGCGCGGCGATAACGGGTGGCAGGCGTTGATTTGTGTCATGCAGTTTCAGGCTGTCATGATGGACCTGAAAGCGAATCAGCGGGTGTGCGGGCCGTATGCCCTGATGTGCCTTGATAATGGAGCCCTGCAACCGGTAGCAGGGGTTGCGAACGGTGAATATTTGAAGCGGCACGGCCGCTGTTCTGGAGTACGACTGAATATGGCAGATTCCTTTTCCTACGAACAACTGATTGCCTCGGGCGAGGGCCGGCTGTTCGGCGCCGACAGCGGGCGTCTGCCGCTGCCACCCATGCTGATGTTTGATCGCATCACGCACATTGACAGCAATGGCGGCGCGCACGGTCTGGGGAAAATCCGGGCCGAGCTCGACGTCAAACCTGACCTGTGGTTTTTTGCCTGCCATTTCCAGGGCGACCCGGTCATGCCCGGTTGCCTGGGGCTCGATGCCATGTGGCAGCTCATCGGTTTTTACCTGACCTGGCTGCAATTGCCCGGCCGTGGCCGTGCCCTGGGTGCGGGCGAAGTCAAGTTCACCGGTGAAGTGGGGCCCGACGTGAAACGCGTCACCTACGAAATCGACATCAAGCGCGTCATCAAGCGCAAGCTTGTCATGGCCATTGGCGACGCCCGCCTGCTGGCCGATGGGAAAGAGATTTACGTGGCCAACGACCTGCGCGTGGGCTTGTTCAAGCGTGAGGAAGACGCGGCCAAAGACGGAGCGCCGCAAGGAGAGGCAGCATGAAGCGCGTGGTGATCACGGGCACGGGCATTGTCTCGTGCATCGGCAACGACATGGCTACGGTGGAGGCCTCGCTGCGCGAAAGCCGCTCGGGCATCCGTGCCATGCCGCAGTTTGCCGAGCTGGGCATGCGCAGCCGCGTGGCAGGTGTGCCCCAGATCGATCTGGAAGCGCTGATCGACCGCAAGCAGCTGCGCTTCATGGGCGATGCGGCGGCCTATGCGCACATTTCGTTGGCCAACGCCATTGCCGAGTCGGGCCTCACGCCCGAGCAGGTGTCGCACCCGCGCACCGGGCTCATCATGGGCTCGGGCGGCGGCTCGCCCGCCAACCAGATCGAGGCGGCAGACATTCTGCGCAGCAAGGGCATCCGCCGCGTGGGGCCATACCAGGTCACGCGCTGCATGAGTTCCACCGTGTCTGCGTGCCTGTCCACCAACTTCGGCATCAAGGGCATCAACTACTCCATCACCTCGGCCTGCAGCACCTCGGCGCACTGCATCGGTGCCGCAGCCCAGCAGATCGCCTGGGGCATGCAGGACGTGATGTTTGCCGGCGGCGGCGAAGAGGTCACCTGGGGCATGGGCCTGCTGTTTGACGCCATGGGCGCCATGTCCAGCGCCTACAACGACACGCCCGAGAAAGCCTCGCGCGCCTACGACGCCAACCGCGACGGCTTCGTGCTGTCGGGCGGCGGCGGTGCCGTGGTGCTCGAAAGCCTTGATCACGCCCTGGCGCGCGGCGCCACCATTCTGGGCGAGGTTGTCGGTTTTGGTGCCACGTCCGATGGCGCCGACATGGTGGCCCCTTCGGGCGACGGCGCCATTGCCTGCATGCGCCAGGCGATCTCCACCGTGAGCGAGCCCATCGACTACATCAACACCCACGGCACCTCCACCCCCGTGGGCGACGTGCCCGAGCTGCGCGCCATTCGCGAAGTGTTTGGCGACACCATTCCGCCGTTCTCGTCCACCAAGTCACTCACCGGCCACTCGCTGGGCGCCACGGGCGTGCAAGAGGCCATCTATTGCCTGCTCATGCTGCGCCAGGGCTTCATTGCCGGCTCGGCCAACATCGAAACGCTCGAGCCCGCCGCAGAAGGCATGCCCCTGGTGCGCAAGACGGTTGACGCGCCCATTCGCACCGCGCTGTCCAACAGCTTCGGCTTTGGCGGAACCAACGCCAGCCTGGTGCTGCGCCGCTGGGAGCCTTGAGTCGCGCGCACTGGTTGCTATTAAAGTGAGAGCTGCTTGCGCTTGATGGACGGGCGCTTGCGGCTCTTTTTGCTTATAAGCCCTGTTTGCGGCCACGGCTCGTAAAATCAGGGGATCTTGCGCAGCACCAGGCGCACCCACACACACCAACCGCGCATGGCCTTGCTGCCATGCCAGACAAACGCATGTTGACCTTCCAGCAAATCATTCTCAAGCTGCAGTCGTACTGGGACGCCCAGGGCTGCGCACTGCTCCAGCCCTACGACATGGAAGTGGGCGCTGGCACCAGCCACACCGCCACCTTTCTGCGCGCCATCGGCCCCGAGCCCTGGAAGGCCGCCTACGTGCAGCCCAGCCGCCGCCCCAAGGACGGCCGCTACGGCGAGAACCCCAACCGCCTGCAGCACTACTACCAGTTCCAGGTGGTTCTGAAGCCCGCACCGGCCAACATTCTGGAGCTGTACCTGGGCTCGCTCGAAGCGCTGGGGTTCGATCTGAAAAAGAACGACATCCGCTTTGTCGAGGACGACTGGGAAAACCCCACGCTCGGCGCCTGGGGTCTGGGCTGGGAGGTCTGGCTCAACGGCATGGAAGTCACGCAGTTCACCTATTTTCAGCAGGTGGGCGGCATCGACTGCAAGCCCGCCACGGGTGAGATCACCTACGGCCTGGAGCGCCTGGCCATGTACCTGCAGGGCGTGGACAACGTCTACAACCTGACCTGGACCGAAGGCGCCGACGGCTCCAAGCTGACCTACGGCGATGTGTACAAGCAAAACGAGGTGGAGCAGTCCACCTACAACTTCGAGCACAGCGACGCCGACTTTTTGTTCACCGCCTTCAATGCGCACGAAAAGCAGGCCAAGCACCTCATGGAGCAGCAGCTCGCGCTGCCTGCATACGAGCAGGTGCTCAAGGCCGCGCACAGCTTCAACTTGCTGGATGCCCGCGGCGCCATCAGCGTGACCGAGCGCGCCGCCTACATCGGCCGCATCCGCAACCTGGCGCGCGCCGTGGCGCAAAGCTACTACGAAAGCCGCGAGCGCCTGGGCTTTCCCATGGCGCCGCGCGAATGGGTGGCACAAATGGCACCCACGGCCAAGAAGGCCGCCTGATGGTTCTGGAGATTGCCACCCTGCAGATCAAGCCCGGCCAGACGGCCGCGTTTGAGCAGGCTTTTGCCCAGGCGCAGCGCATCATTGCTTCCATGCCCGGGTACGAAGGGCATGAGTTGCAGCATTGTCTGGAGGACGACCACCAGTACGTGCTGCTGGTGCGCTGGGCCAGGCTGCAGGACCACACCGAGGGCTTCCGTGGCTCTGTGCAATACCAGGAATGGCGTGCGCTGCTGCACCATTTCTATGACCCCTTTCCCACCGTGCTGCACTACAGCGCGGTTACGCCGTCTTTGAGCTGATCGATCCCATGACCACCCAAAATCTTCTCGTCGAACTGTTTGTGGAAGAGTTGCCCCCCAAGGCGCTCCAAAAGCTGGGCGATGCCTTCGCCACGGTGCTGGCTGACCAGCTCAGGGCGCAAGGCCTGACCTCTGCCGACACTGCCGTTACCGCCTACGCCTCGCCGCGCCGGCTGGCGGCCCATGTGAGCCATGTGGCGATCAAGGCCGAGGACAAGGCGGTTCAGCAAAAACTCATGCCCGTGAGCGTGGGCTTGAATGCCGAGGGCCAGGCAACGCCCGCCCTGCTGAAAAAACTGCAAGCCTTGGGCGCTGACCTGTCAGACCCCGCTGCCGCTGTGGCCGCGCTCAAGCGTGCACCCGATGGCAAGGCCGAGGCGCTGTTCTACGACAGCCTGGTCACCGGCGCCACGCTGGACACCGGCCTGCAAAAGGCCCTGGACGAGGCCATTGCCAAGCTGCCCATCCCCAAGGTGATGAGCTACCAGCTGGAGACCGACTGCGAATTGCCCGGCTGGAGCAGCGTTCACTTTGTGCGCCCCGCGCACGGCCTGGTCGCGCTGCACGGCACGACCGTGGTGCCCGTCAAGGCGCTGGGCCTCACCGCCGGTTGCACCACGCAAGGCCACCGTTTTGAGGCCCTGGTGAGCCCGGTGGTGGTGCCGCACGCCGACCAATACGCCGAAGTGCTGCAGAGCGACGGCGCCGTGATTGCCAGCTTTGCCGCCCGCCGCGACGAAATCGCGCGCCAGCTGGCCGCTGCCGCCGCCCAGGCAGGCAACGGCGCGCGCCCCATTGAAGACGACGCGCTGCTCGATGAAGTGACCGCGCTGGTCGAGCGCCCCAATGTGCTGATCTGCCAGTTTGAAGAACAGTTTCTCGATGTGCCGCAGGAATGCCTCATCCTCACGATGAAGGCCAACCAGAAATACTTCCCGCTGCTCGACGCCGCAGGCAAGCTGACCAACAAGTTCCTGGTGGTGAGCAACATCAGCCCCGAGGACACGAGCTTTGTGACCGGCGGCAACGAGCGCGTGGTGCGCCCGCGCCTGGCCGACGCCAAGTTCTTCTTCGACCAGGACCGCAAGAAGACCCTGGCCTCGCGCGTCGAGGGCCTCTCCAAAGTGGTCTATCACAACAAGCTGGGCACGCAGGGCGAGCGCGTGGAGCGCGTGCGCGCGATTGCCAAGGCCATCGCAACGCAGTTGGGCGACGCCGCTCTGGTGGCCGATGCTGACCAGGCCGCGCTGCTGGCCAAGACGGACCTCGTGACCGACATGGTGGGCGAATTCCCCGAGCTGCAGGGCACCATGGGCCGTTACTACGCGATCAATGACGGCCTGGGCGAGGTGGTCGCCGATGCCATCGAAGACCACTACAAGCCCCGTTTTGCTGGCGACGCGCTGCCGCGCAACACCGCCGGCGTGGTGGTGGCCCTGGCCGACAAGCTCGAAACCCTGGTCGGCATGTTCGGCATCAGCAACCTGCCCACGGGCGACCGCGATCCGTTTGCGCTGCGCCGCCATGCGTTGGGCGTGATCCGCATGCTGGTTGAAAGAGATTTGGCACTTAGCACTACCGATTTGGTCGAGATTGCCTATAGCGTTCTCGACGACGAGGCGCTTCAGCACGCTTGGTGGACTAAAGAACAAGAGGCTGAACTTGAAAGAAAGAAGAAGGAGTCACGCGGAGGGTTCGTGATGCACGGAGCGGAGTTCGCAAAGCGTGTTTTCGATCCCGAAGTGAAGTCTCTCTTGGTAACTTTCATCTACGACCGCTTCGCTGGCGGCCTGCGCGATCAGGGCTACAGCGCGCAAGAGGTTGATGCCGTGCTGGCCCTGCGCCCGCAGCGGCTGGCGCAGGTGCCCCAGTTCCTCGCGGCGGTGCGCGCCTTTGCCGCACTGCCCGAAAGCCCGGCCCTGGCTGCGGCCAACAAGCGCGTGGGCAACATCCTCAAGAAGGCCGAGCTCGAAGGCCCGGTGGACGCCCACGTCAATCCCGCCTTGCTGCAGGAACAGGCCGAAAAAGACCTCTATACCGCCCTGCAGCGCTTCGTGCCCGAGGCCAATGACCAGTTTGATGCGGGCGACTACACCGCCAGCCTGCAAACCCTGGCCGTGCTGCGCGCACCGGTGGATGCGTTCTTTGACGACGTGATGGTCAACGCCGAGCAGCTCGACCTGCAACTGAACCGCCAGGGCCTGCTCAAGACCCTGCACGAGGCAATGAACCGCGTGGCCGATCTCTCGCGCCTGGCTTCCTGAGCCGTCTGCTAGGCTGGCTGCTTCAACTTGGCAAGGGTACCCATGAAACTCGCCATCCTCGACCGTGACGGCACCCTCAACCCGCTGGGAGATGACTTCATCACCTCGCCCGAGGAGTGGAGCGCCCAGCCTGGCGCGCTGGAGGCCGTGGCCCGGCTCAACCATGCCGGCTGGCGTGTGGTGGTTGCCACCAACCAGCCGGGGCTGGGGCGGGGCCTGTTCGACGTGGTGTCGCTCAACGCCATCCACGCCAAGATGCTGCGGCAGGTGGCGGCGGTGGGGGGGCGCATCGACGCCGTTTTCTATTGCCCGCACGCGCCCGACGAGGCCTGCCATTGCCGCACGCCTGCGCCCGGCCTGCTGGAACAGATCTGCGACCGCTATGGCGTGGAGCCTTTCGATGCGCGGGTGGTGGGCAGTTGCGCCGAGCATCTGCAGGCTGGCGCGGCGCTGGGCGCGCAGGTGCACCTGGTGTGCACGGGGCGGTCGGCGCATCTGCAGCCGGGGCAGGTATTGCCCATCGAATTTCCCGCCACCACGCGGGTGCATGCCAGTCTGGCGACGTTTGTCGAGCATTTGCTGCCCCCGACGCCCGCACCGCAGCCCACGCCGGCGCCGGCGCCGGCGACCGCCACCCTGTCAGGCACGCCACCCCTGGCGTACTGATTGCTATATATTTAATAGCTGCTGACGCTTGATTGACAAGCGCTAGAGCCCAAAAACACCTAAGAAACATGGCCTTGATCCGTTCCATCCTCCACATGCTCTGGATGGGCATCACCGTGGTGCCCTACACGCTGGCCATCCTGCTGGTGCGGCTTTTTGGCGCCAGCAGCCGCACGCGCTACCGCATTGCGAGGGCCTGGCTCAAGCTCAGCGTGGATGCGGCCGGCGTCATCATGGGCATCCGCCCGCGCATCACCGGCATGGAGCATTTGCCCACGCAGGAAAACCAGGGCGTGGTGCTGCTGGTCAAGCACCAGTCCACCTACGAAACCTTCCTCATGCCGGCGATCATGCCGCGCCCGCTGGCCTATGTGTTCAAGAAAGAGCTGCTGCGCGTGCCGTTTTTTGGCTGGTCGATTGGCAGCCTGGACATGATCCACATCGACCGGGGCCAGGGCGTGCGGGCTTTTGTCAAGGTGGTGCAACAGGGCCGGGCGCTGCTGGCCCGGGGCACCTGGGTCATCATGTTCCCCGAGGGCACGCGCATAGAGCGCGGCCAGGTGGGCCAATACAAGAGTGGCGGCACGCGGCTGGCCATTGACGCCGGGGTGCCCGTGGTGCCCGTGGCCGTCACCTCGGCACGGGTGTGGCCGCGCAAGGCCTTCATCAAGCGCCCCGGGGTGGTGGATGTGTCAATCGGCCAGCCCATCCCCAGCGTGGGCCGCAAGCCCGACGAGCTGATGCGGGAGGTCGAAGACTGGATTGAAGCCGAAATGCGCCGCCTCGACCCCGAGGCATATCCCGCCAAACCCTGAGCGCGCCATGATGCAGCGGCTGGTGCAACTGGCGCTCGACCTGTTCGACCCGCCCGGGCCGCAGGAGCGCGCTGCCGGTGCTTCGCCCTCGGTGGCGGGCTTGCCGACAGAGAAAATCAAGCCAGAACGGCCTGTAGCCCTTATCGATAAAGCGCAAGAAGCTCCTGAAACAGGAGCAAGCGCCGCGCCTCCCGCCGCTGCACCGGCGCCCGCCTTGGCATCGCTGCTGTCCCCGGCGGAGTTTCGCCATCCCCAGGCCAACCGCGAGGTGCTGCTGGGCGATGCCGTGGTGGCCTATGCGCTGCAGCGCGTGCGCCGGCGCAGCATTGGCTTCACGGTTGGGGCCGATGGTCTGGCCGTGCGGGCGCCCACGTGGGTCACGCTCTCGGCCGTGGATGCGGCGCTGCGCGAGAAATCGGGTTGGATCCTGCGCAAACTGAACGAGTCGCGCGAACGCCAGCAGCGCATCGAAGGCGGTCGCATTGCCTGGGGCCATGGCGCGCAGTTGCCCTACCTGGGCGAGGCGCTGACCGTGGTGCTGGACCCCACCCACGGCTTTACTGGCAAGGGCGGCGCCTTGCACTCTGGCAGTGAAGACGCTGGTGGGCCGAGCCTGCGCATCGGCCTGCCCCACAGCGCCAGCCCGGCGCAGATCCGCGATGCCGTGCAGGCCTGGCTGATGCGCGATGCGCGCCGCCATTTCACCGCCCGGCTCGACCATTTCGCGCCACTGCTTGATGTGCGCTGGACCAGCCTGCGCCTGTCCAGCGCCCAGACCCGCTGGGGCAGTGCCAAGGCCGACGGCTCCATCCGCCTGAACTGGCGCCTGCTGCACTACCGCCCGGCCATCATCGACTACGTGGTGGCGCACGAACTGGCCCACCTGCGCGTGATGGACCACAGCCCGCGCTTCTGGAACACCGTGGCCACGGTGGTGCCCGACTACCCGGTGCTGCGCCACGCGCTGCGCGAACAACCGGCACCGCTGTGGGAATAAGCGCGCACGGATGCGCGGCAAGCGTTTGAAGGCCAGGGCAGTGCGCGGCAAAATGACGATCCGTTCTGCCTGAATCTCATTGCCTGGATGCCCACCATGATTCCCCTGCAGCTGTTCGACCCCGCTTCCAGCACCTACACCTACATCCTGCACGACGCCGTCACGCGCGATGCGTTGATCATCGACCCGGTGGACGAGCAGCTCGACCGCGATCTGGCGGTGCTGCAGTCGCACCACCTCACGCTGCGCTGGGCCCTGGAGACCCACGCCCATGCCGACCACATCACCAGCGCGGGCCGCCTGGCCGAACACACCGGTGCGCGCACGGCGGTGCCTGCGGGCTGCGGCATTGGCACGGCGGCGGTGCAATTGCTCGACGGCGAGATGCTGACCTTTGGCAGCGAAACCCTGCGCGCCCTGCACACCCCCGGCCACACGGCGGGCAGCATGTCGTACCTGTGGCGCGACCATGTCTTTACGGGTGACGCATTGCTCATCAACGGCTGCGGCCGCACCGATTTCCAGTCGGGCAGCGCGGCCGACCTTTACCGCAGCATCACCGGCGTGCTGTTTGCCTTGCCGGAGGGCACCACCGTCTGGCCCGGCCACGATTACAACGGGCGCAGCCACTCCACCATCGGCGCCGAAAAGGCCAACAACGCCCGCGTGGCCGGGCGCAGCCAGGCCGAGTTTGTGGCGCTGATGGAGTCGCTGCACCTGCCGCGCCCGCGCCGCATCGACGAGGCGGTGCCCGCCAACCAACACTCGGGCCTGCGGCACGATGCCGATGGCGCCAGCCTGCAGGCGCCGCGCGCAGCCGAGGGTTATGCGGGCGATGTGTCGGCGCACCTGGCGTGGCAATGGGTGCAGGACGGGCAGGCCGTGCTGATCGATGTGCGCAGCGATGCCGAGCGCGAATGGGTGGGGCAGGTGCCCGGCGCCATTGCCGTGGCCTGGAAGCAATGGCCCGGCATGGTGATGAATGCCGATTTCGACGCCCAACTGCGCGCCGCCGTGCCCGAAGGCGGCCGCGCCGTGCTGCTGTGCCGCAGCGGCGTGCGCTCGGTTGCCGCCGCGCGCCGCGCCACCGACCTGGGCATCACCGCCTACAACATTCTCGAAGGCTTTGAGGGCGACCCCGACAGCCATGCGCAGCGCGGCAAAAAGGGCGGCTGGCGCAGGCAAGGGCTGCCCTGGCGCCAAGGCTGAACGGCGCTGCTCTATGAAAAAGCGGGCCCTTCCGGTTGGAGGGGCCCGCTTTTATCTTGGGGGGCTGAAGCGCCCCAGGGCCCTTAAACGGGCGGAATGCGCAGTTTCTGACCGGGGTAAATCTTGTCGGGGTGCGTCAGCATGGGCTTGTTGGCCTCGAAGATCTGCGGGTACTTGTTGGCATCGCCATAGAACTTCTTGGCAATGGCCGAGAGCGTATCGCCGCGCACCACGTCGTGGTACTGGGCTTCGGGCTCGGGGTTGGTCACATCCATCTGGTTGTCCACACTGGTCACATGGGCCACGTTGCCGCAGCACAGGGTGATTTTTTCCTTGGCCGATTGCGTGGGTGCCGTGCCTTTTACGGTGACCTTGCCCTGCGCGCCGTCAAACGCCACCTGCACGTTGCTGGCGCCCAGGTTCTGCGATGCGATGTAGGTCTCGATGGCCTTGGCCGCCTTGGCGTTGAGTTCTTCGGTGGCCGCGGGGTTGTTCAGCGTTGCCGCCTCTGCGTCCTTGCCGCCAAAAAGTTTTTCGCCGGCTTCTTTGATGAAACTGAATAGACCCATGTCAATTCTCCTGTGGTTGCAAATTATTGAACAGTCACTGTAGTCCAACAGGTGCTGCGCGCCATGTCAGACAAGTGCCTGATCTCGTGCGCACCCGTCGTACCGGTCTTGCTGCTGGTCGCCACGCACCCAGTGCGGGTGGCTGGGTTGGGGCGCCAACCTTGCCTGCGAAAAGTGCAAATGGGGGGAATAAAAACTCTGGATAATGCGCCGCATGACATTTTTGGCCATCGACGTCGGCAACACGCGTCTCAAATGGGCGTTGTACGACGCTCACCGCCCGGGCGCTGCGTTGCTGGCGCACGGCGCCGAGTTCCTGGATCACATCGACCGCCTGGCCGAAGGCTCGTGGGCGCAACTGTCGGCGCCCAGCCGCATGCTGGGGTGCGTGGTGGCGGGCGATGCCGTCAAACGCCGCGTGCAAGACCAGATGGAACTGTGGGATGTGCCGGCGCAATGGGTGGTGTCGTCTGCGCACGAGGCCGGTGTCACCAACGGGTACGACTACCCTTCACGTCTGGGCTCGGACCGCTGGGTGGCCATGATCGGTGCGCGCCACCATGTGCTGGCAAAGGGCCCCGCGCGCCCCATCGTGGTGGTGATGGTGGGCACGGCGGTCACCGTGGAATGCATCGACACAGAAGGGCGCTTTCTGGGCGGCCTGATCCTGCCCGGCCACGGCATCATGCTGCGCGCCCTGGAGGCCGGCACGGCCGGCCTGCATGTGCCAACGGGCGAGGTGCGCCTTTTTCCCACCAACACCAGCGATGCTTTGACCAGCGGCGGCACCTATGCCATTGCCGGGGCGGTCGAGCGCATGGTGCAGCATGTCATTGCCCACTGCGGCGCCGAGCCGGCGTGCGTCATGACCGGTGGTGCCGGCTGGAAAATGGCGCCCAGCATGACGCGCCCATTTGAGCTGGTGGACAACCTGATTTTTGACGGCCTGCTGGAGATCGCCGCACGGCGTTTCGGCTGAGCCAGTCACTCCGGGCCCTGCCACTGCACCGCACCGGGTGCGCTGGCCCATGCTTTCAGTCTGCTTCCAGTTCGACGCGCGCCATTTCCACGTCGAGGCGCTCTCGCGCGTCCCGGGGCTCACAGGCAGCAGCCTGCTCATATAGCTGCGTGGCCTGCTGCATTTTTGGCTCGCCTTCCAGCATCACCAGCGCGTTGGCATATTCGATCATGCCAATGGCTGAGCCCGGGTGGATCCGCAGCGCTTCCTGAAACAACTGAAGGCTTGTGTCTTTCTTGGCACCATAGGTCATACCGCCAATCAGCGCGCCCACCTTGTCGATCACCTCGGCATGGAAGGTGCCCAGTGCAATCCGGGCATCGGCATGTCGGGGCGACAGGGCAATGGCTGTCTCCAGCGCATTCTTGACCTTGCCGCCCAGCCCTTGTGCCAGCGCCTTGCCCACGCTGATGCCCTGGCTGTAGCGGCCCAGTGCGTAGGCATGCCAGTACCAGGCGTTGGCGTTGGCTGGCTCCTGGGCCGCCTGGGCTTGGGCGCGCTCGGCCACCTGCATGAACAGATCAAGGCGGGTTTTTTCCTTGGGCTCAAGGTAGTTGGCGTAAATTGCGGTGGCCTTGTTGGCCACCGTGATGCCCGGCCCGCCTGCGCCCAGGCCCGCTGCCGCCGCTTGCTCAAATTCGCCGTTGTGGTACAGGGCCCAGGCCTGCAGCACGGCGGCATCGTGGGGGCAGGGCTCGGCATCGCCGCAGTGCAGCTGGCTCCACAGATTCTTCACGCTGGCCACATCAAACCGGTAGTCACCAGCATGGGGGAAAGGGGTCCATCGGGCCATGGTGTGTCTCCTCGGTAGGGGTTGTTGCGCTTGGCGTTTAGCCATTTGCCGGCGCGTAGGCGGCCACGATGTGCTGCAGATGCGCCCGTTGTCCGTCTTCCAGATACGGCATGAGCAGGGTCAGCGCATGGTGCGCTCCCCGCTGCATTGCGGCCTGGGCGCTCTCGGGCTCGAGTGCGTGGCGTGGGTCCTGCACATATTCGAAGCTGAGCCAATAGGTCAGCACCACCACCATGCTGGTGGCCGTGGCCTTCTGGTCGCTCGCTTCGATGCGCAAGGCGCCTGCACGGCCCATGCCGTCAAGCATGGCTCGCACCGCGCGGGTCTTGCTTTTCAGGATGGTCTGGAAATGTGTTTCCAGCCGGCGGTTCTTGGACAGCAAGTCATTGAGATCGCGGTACAAAAAGCGGTATTGCCAGATGATTTCAAACAGCGTGTGCATGAAAAACCAGGCGTCCTCCACATTGCGCACGCTGTCGCCGGCACCCAGCAATTCGTTCAGCGCGTGTTCATACCGGTCAAAGAGCGCATTGATGAGCTCGTCCTTGGCCGGGTAGTGGTAGTAAAGATTGCCGGGGCTGATGCGCAGCTCGGCCGAGATGAGCGTGGTGGAAACGTTGGGTTCGCCAAACCGGTTGAACAGGTCCAGCGATGCTTCCAGGATGCGTTCGGCAGTGCGGCGCGGCGCTTTCTTCACCATGGATGCATGCCCTTTGATGTCGTTGTTTCTTGCTCTCTTGTGGCTACTCTAACCGAGCCGCATTTGCTGCAATGCAGCATCGAGGCGCAGCGCTGGCGCGGCTTGTGGGCGCATCGGCCTGGTTGCCGCGCTGCGGTGGAGCGTTGAGAGGCAAGAAAAAAGCGACTGCACGCACGGGCGTGTCAGTCGCTTTGACCCCAGAGGCCGGAACCCGGCATGGGCCGGTAGTGCTCAGTTCGCCGAGAGCGTATCTGGCTCGGTAACGGCCTTGGGGGCCGCAGGCGTGCGCGGCTTTGCAGCGGCCTTTTTGGCGGCAGCCGCTTTCACGGCGGGCTTGGCGGCTGCCTTGCGCGGGGCGGCCTTGGGTGCCACCGGTGCGGCAGGTTGGGCTTTCGTTGCGGTCTTGGCTGCCGGCTTCGCCGTGGTCTTTGCGCTTGCGGATTTGCCCACAGCCTTGGTCAGCGCCTCGATGCGTGCATGCAGCGCCTCGATGTCGCGGGCCGAGGGCACACCCAGCTTGCCGAGGGCCTTGGCCACACGCTCTTCAAAAATGTTCTCCAGCTTGTCCCACTGCCCCTGGGCCTTGGAGCCGATGTCGCTGGCCATGTGCGTCATGCGGTTGGTGGCTTCAGTAATCTTCTCTTCGGCCACGGCCTGCGTCTTGCGCTGAATGGTCATGCCTTCCTTGACCAGGGCTTCAAACACCTTGCCGCCTTCTTCCTGCGCCTTCGAGAAGGCCCCCAGGCCCGCCAGCCAGATTTGCTGCGCCGAATCCTTGACGGTGCTGGACAGTTGGGCATTGCTCTGCTTTTTGTCGTTGCTGGTCTTTTGCATTTTCTTGGCCATGGGGACTCCGGAATGGGTAAGGGTGGGTTGCCAGGGCCCCTTGCCGCTGGCACAAAAATGCACTTTACGCCGCGTGGGGCTGCCGGTGTAGGGGTGTGCTCCTAAAAGTGCAGTGGACGCGGCTGGCGCCGGTCGTGCCGGGCAAGCGCTGCGCTTGGTTACGTGCGTGCCGCGAGCGGGTGGGATAATTCGCGACTTTGCCGACAGGCTGCTTCCTCGGTTCACATCATGATTCTTGTCACCGGCGGCGCCGGCTTCATTGGCGCCAACTTTGTTCTTGACTGGCTTGCCACCTGCGACGAGCCGGTGCTCAACCTCGACAAACTCACCTACGCCGGCAACCTGCACAACCTGGCCAGCCTGCAAGGCGATGCGCGCCACGTCTTCGTGCAAGGCGACATTGGCGACACCGCCCTGGTGGCCCGCCTGCTGGCCGAGCACCAGCCGCGCGCCGTGATCAACTTTGCGGCCGAATCGCACGTAGACCGCTCCATCCACGGCCCCGAAGACTTCATCCAGACCAACGTGCTGGGCACTTTCAGGCTTTTGGAGGCCGTGCGGCACTACTGGCAAGCGCTACCAGCTATCAAAAAAGAAGCATTCAAGTTCCTGCATGTGAGTACCGACGAGGTCTACGGCACCCTGTCGGCCAATGCGCCCGCGTTTACCGAAGAGCACACCTACGAGCCCAACAGCCCGTACTCGGCCAGCAAGGCCGCCAGCGACCACCTCGTACGCGCCTGGCACCACACCTACGGCCTGCCCGTGCTCACCACCAACTGCAGCAACAACTACGGCCCGCTGCACTTTCCAGAAAAACTCATCCCCCTCATGATCGTCAACGCCCTGGCCGGTAAAAACCTGCCCGTGTACGGCGACGGCATGCAGGTGCGCGACTGGCTCTATGTGCGCGACCACTGCAGCGCCATCCGCCGCGTGCTCGAAGCGGGCAAGCTGGGTGAAACCTACAACGTGGGCGGCTGGAACGAAAAACCCAACATCGACATCGTCAACACCGTGTGCGCTTTACTCGACGAGCTGCGCCCCCGCACCGACGGGCAAAGCTACCGCAGCCAGATCACCTACGTCAAAGACCGCCCCGGCCACGACCGCCGCTACGCCATCGACGCCCGCAAGATTGAACGCGAACTGGGCTGGAAGCCCACCGAGACGTTTGACACCGGCATCCGCAAAACCGTTCAGTGGTACCTCGACAACGCCGACTGGGTGGCCAACGTGCAGACCGGCGCCTACCGCGAATGGGTGCAGACCCAGTACCAGGAAGCCCCAGCTGCTTCCTCGGCCACCGCCACCGCCCCCGCCAGCGCATGAACATCCTCCTCTTGGGCAAAGGTGGCCAGGTCGGCTGGGAGCTGCAGCGCAGCCTCTCGGTGCTGGGCCAAGTCACCGCACTCGACTTTGACAGCACCGAGCACTGCGGCGACTTCAGCAACTCCGCAGGCCTTGCCGACACCGTGCGCGCGCTGCGCCCCGACATCATCGTCAACGCCGCCGCCCACACCGCGGTGGACAAGGCCGAGAGCGAACCCGACTTTGCCCGCACCCTCAACGCCACCGCGCCCGGCGTGCTGGCCCAGGAGGCTGCCCGCCTAGGCGCCTGGCTGGTGCACTACAGCACCGACTACGTGTTCGACGGCAGCGGCACCCGCCCCTGGGTGGAAACCGATGCCCCGGCACCGCTGAGCGTCTACGGCCGCACCAAGCTGGAAGGCGAGCAACGCATCCAGCAGTCGGATTGCAAGCACCTGATCCTGCGCACCAGCTGGGTCTACGCCGCGCGCGGCGGCAACTTCGCCAAGACCATGCTGCGCCTGGCACAAGAGCGCGAGCGCCTGACCGTCATCGACGACCAATGGGGCGCGCCCACCGGTGCCGACCTGCTGGCCGACGTCACCGCGCACGCCATCCGCCACCTGCAGGCCCGCCCGCAGGATGCCGGCCTGTACCACTTGGTGGCCGGTGGCGAGACCAACTGGCATTTGTACGCAAAATACGTTCTAGCCCAGGCACAGGAAGCGCAAAAAGCTATCAAAATAAGAGCAAGTGAGGTGGCGCCCGTGCCCACCAGCGCCTTCCCCACGCCCGCCCGGCGCCCGCACAACTCGCGCCTGAATACCCAAAAACTGCAAGCCACCTTCGGCCTCACGCTGCCCCACTGGCAGCAGGGCGTGGCACGTATGCTGCAAGAGGCATTGGCATAAAATCGGCCATCACTTGATGCGATATTCGATGCATTGTGTGATGTCCATTGGAGGAACTCATGCGTACCACACTCACTCTTGACGATGAATTGCTCGCGCAGGCGCAGCAGATCAGTGGTTTGACTGAACGCACCCAGTTGATCCGCGAAGCACTCCGGGCGCTGGTGCAGCGCGAGAGCGCGCGCCGTCTGGCCCGGCTCGGCGGGACCGAACCCCAATTGCAGCCCATTCCCCGCCGCCGAGAGCCTCAAGCGTGATGTTGGTGGACACATCCGTGTGGATTGACCATTTGCGCCATGGTGAAGCTGAGCTGACGGCAGCACTTCAGGTCGGGCAGGTGGATATGCATCCATTTGTGGTGGGAGAGTTGGCCTGTGGAAACTTGCAAGCACGCGCTGAGGTGCTGGGCCTGCTGCAGGCGCTGCCCCAACTCCAGGTGGCCACCGACAAGGAAGTGCTGTTTTTTATGGACGCGCACGCGCTGATGGGGCGCGGCATAGGCTATGTGGATATGCACCTGCTGGCAGCCACCCGGCTGGGTGCGCATTTGCTCTGGACGCGGGACAAGAGGCTGCACGCCATCGCCGCAGAATTGGGCTTGGCGCATACCGAAAAAAAACACTGAATCAAGGTCATCAGTCCCCGCCATGAATACTTTCCAAACCACCCCAGCCACCACCCGCAAAGGCATCATCCTTGCCGGCGGCTCCGGCACCCGCCTGCACCCGGCCACGCTGGCCATCAGCAAGCAACTGCTGCCGGTGTACGACAAACCAATGATCTATTACCCGCTCAGCACCCTCATGCTGGCCGGCATTCGCGACATCCTCATCATCAGCACGCCGCAAGACACGCCTCGCTTCGAGCAACTGCTGGGCGACGGCAGCCAGTGGGGCATCCACCTGCAATACGCCGTGCAGCCCAGCCCCGACGGCCTGGCGCAGGCATTCATCATTGGCGAAGACTTCATCGGCAACCACCCCAGTGCGCTGGTGCTGGGCGACAACCTGTTCTATGGCCACGACATGCACCTGCTGCTGGGCAACGCCATGCAACGCCAGCAGGGCGCCAGCGTGTTTGCCTACCATGTGCAAGACCCCGAGCGCTATGGCGTGGCCGAGTTCGACGCCGCCGGCAAAGTGCTCTCGCTCGAAGAAAAGCCCGTGGCACCCAAGTCCAGCTACGCCGTCACGGGGCTGTACTTCTATGACAACCAGGTGGTCGATCTGGCCAAGGCCCTGGCACCCTCGCCGCGCGGCGAGCTGGAAATCACCGACCTCAACCGTCTGTACCTGGAGCAAGGCAGGCTCAACGTCGAAATCATGGGACGGGGCTACGCCTGGCTCGACACCGGCACACACGACAGCCTCCTTGAAGCCGGCCAGTTCATCGCCACGCTCGAGCGCCGCCAGGGCCTGAAGATCGCCTGCCCCGAAGAGATCGCCTGGCGCCAGCGCTGGATTGACGGGGTGCAGTTGGAGAAACTGGCCAAGCCTTTAGCCAAGAACGGCTACGGACAATACCTGCTGCGCATTGCCCAAGAAACCATCTACTGAGACCTGCATGCAAGCCACCCGACTCGCCATCCCCGACGTTGTGCTGATCGAACCCAAGGTGTTCGGCGACGCACGCGGGTTCTTTTACGAAAGCTTCAACCAGCGCGCCTTCAGCCAGGCCACCGGCACCGACTACCAGTTCGTGCAGGACAACCACAGCCGCAGCAGCAAAGGTGTGCTGCGCGGCCTGCACTACCAGATTCACCAGCCCCAAGGCAAGCTCGTGCGCGTGGTGCAGGGCGCCGTGTTCGACGTGGCGGTGGACATCCGCAAAAGCTCACCCACCTTCGGCCAATGGGTGGGCGCAGAGTTGAGCGCAGACAACCACCGCCAGCTGTGGGTGCCGCCAGGCTTTGCGCACGGCTTCATGGTGCTCAGCGATACCGCGGAATTTTTGTACAAGACTACCGACTATTACGCGCCAGAATACGAGCGGTGTATCGCGTGGAATGCCCCTGATCTCACAATTGATTGGCCGGACATTGGAATGGCGCCAGTGTTGTCTGCCAAGGACAGCGCAGGGTGCTCGTTGGCTAATGCGGACTGTTTTAATTAATGAATCCTCACGCTGAGCCACCTGCCTCGCTGCAGGGAATGTTTCGCACTTTGTGGGTGCATCGGCAATTAATTGCCAGAATGAGCCAGCGCGAAGTGATTGGCCGATATCGGGGCTCTGCCTTGGGACTGGTGTGGTCATTTCTAACCCCGTTGTTTATGCTGGCTATTTACACCTTCGTGTTCTCGGTGGTGTTTAAGGCCCGTTGGGGTGCTGGGGAAGAGTCGCGCACGCAATTCGCGATAGTCCTCTTTGCGGGCCTTATTGTTCATGCCCTGTTTGCTGAAGTAATCAACCGTGCTCCCCAATTGGTACTGGGTAATGTTAATTACGTAAAAAAAGTGGTATTCCCTCTGGAGATATTGCCGGTAGTACAGCTGGTCGCTGCAGTTTTTCATGGGCTGGTGAGTGTTGCGGTATTGCTTGTGGCAAAGTTTTTTTTCATGGGTTCGGTGCCCATGACTGCATTGTTTTTCCCGCTGGTTATCCTGCCTTTGCTGATATTAATTTTGGGGCTGTCTTGGGCGCTGGCATCCTTGGGCGTTTTTGCGCGTGATGTGGGGCAAACGATTGGTCTGATCACATCCGTCATGCTTTTTATGTCTCCGGTGTTTTTTCCCGTTGAGTCTTTGCCTGCATCATTGCAGCCATGGATGCGTCTGAATCCTTTGACTTTTATTATTGAGCAAGTGCGTGCGGTGCTGGTGTGGGGGCATGAGCCGCATTGGTCTGGGCTGTTGCTTTATGCGATTATTGCGGTGGCCGTTGCATGGTTGGGTTTTGCATGGTTCCAAAAAACACGCAAGGGTTTTGCCGATGTCCTTTGATACGCAGAGCACTGCGCCTGTGGCTATTCGTGTCAACGCGTTACACAAGTGCTTTCAAATCTACGCGACGCCCGGGCAACGATTGCGGCAGTTTGTTCTGCCACGTTTTCGGCGCTGGTTGGGATTGAAGCCCATTCATTACTACCGTGAATTTTGGGCGTTGCGTGATGTTTCGTTTGAAATAAAAAAGGGCCAAACAATCGGTGTCATTGGACGCAATGGCTCTGGAAAATCTACTCTATTGCAGATGATTTGTGGCACCTTGCACCCCACACAAGGGACCATTGAGGTGCAGGGCCGGGTTGCGGCGCTGCTTGAGCTGGGTTCTGGGTTCAATCCTGAATTCACAGGCCGTGAAAATGTGTTTTTTAACGCAGGAGTGTTGGGCCAAAGCGAAGATCGCACCCGCGAAAAATTCGCCGACATCGAAGCCTTTGCCGATATTGGCGACTTCATGGATCAGCCTGTCAAAACCTACTCCAGCGGCATGCTCGTGCGCTTGGCGTTCGCCGTGATTGCCCATGTGGATGCCGACATTCTGGTCATAGATGAAGCCTTGGCGGTGGGAGATGCTTTTTTTACCCAGAAATGCATGAGATTTCTGCGGGGTTTCATGCAGCATGGCACCGTGCTTTTTGTCAGCCACGACACCGCTGCTGTGAAAGGCCTGTGCAATCACGCCATTTGGCTCGACAAAGGTCAGGTGCGCGAGCAGGGTGATCCCAAAAGTGTTTGCGAGCACTATCTGCAGGCCTACTACGAAGCCCAGCAGGCCGACCTGGCGGCAGACGGCACTTTGCCCTCTGTCATTGCCTCACAGGATAAGGCCATTGACGTCTCGGAAAGCCCGGCCTTGAAAGCGGATGAAGCCCGTGCCGACCAGCGGCTGCCTTACCTGAATGCCAGCAACCTTCGCAACGATTTGCGCCTTTTTGAGTTCGATCCCGATGCTCCGTCGTTTGGAATGGGCGGAAGCCGTGTGGTGCGTGTGGACTTGCGCGACGACCAAGGGCGGGCTCTGGCGTGGGCAGTGGGCGGAGAAAACGTGGAACTTGCGGTGGAGGCTGTGGCCCTGCAGCATCTGCGCCGTCCGATTGTTGGGTTCGTCGTCAAAGATCGACTGGGTCAAACCTTGTTTGGTGACAACACTTTCGTCACCTACGAACACCAGCCTTGCGAGTGTAAGACGGGGCAGACCCTGAGTGCCAGGTTCCAGTTTCAGATGCCCCGCATGCCGGTGGGCGACTACAGCATCACCATTGCCATCGCCGACGGCACCCAGCAAGAGCACGTGCAGCACCAGTGGATTTTTGATGCGATCACTTTCCGCTCCGAATCCACCAGCACCGCCGCCGGGCTGGTGGGCATTCCCATGGCCCGAATTTCCATGGATGCACGATAGCAACACTCGATTGCGCCGAGCCTTTTCGTTTTTTTCATGAACTACATCACATCAGCCGCTCTGCTGGAGCCCCAGCATTTTTCTGTGCCCGCACCTTGGGCGGGGCATATCCCGTTTGGATCCTGGCTTGTGGCGGCGCAAAAGCCTGAAATACTGGTGGAGCTGGGTGCGTACTCGGGCATTTCTTATCTCGCATTTTGCCAAGCCATTCAAGAGCAGGGGCTGCCCACCAAGGCGTATGCCGTGGACACTTGGCAGGGCGACGCTCATGCTGGCGCCTACGGCGAAACTATCTACCAGACGCTCCAGCGGGTACACGACCCGCGCTATGCGGCGTTTTCAACCCTGCTGCGCATGACCTTTGATGAGGCTCTGCCGCAATTTGCCGATGGCAGCGTTGATCTGCTGCATATCGATGGCTTGCACACCTATGAAGCAGTACGCCATGATTTTGAAACTTGGCTCCCGAAGCTGTCGCCGCGCGGCGTCGTCCTCTTTCACGACACCAATGTTTTTCGCGATGACTTCGGCGTTCACCGATTGTGGGCAGAGTTGTCAGGACAATATCCCTCGGTCGACTTCGCCCATAGCAATGGCTTGGGTGTTCTGCTGGTGGGGTGTCGGCAGCCTGTTGAACTGCTGCAGTTGTGCAGTCAGGCGGCCAACCCGGACATTGCATTGAATCAAGGTGAAGCGCGCAGGGTTTTTTCCGTACTGGGTGCTCGCCTGGAGCAGCGAGCCGAAGTGCTCATGCTGCAAAACCAGTTGCATGACGCCAGTGAGCGTGAGGCCCTGCTGGAGAAGTCGGGCCAGCAGCGGCATCTGTGGATCGAAAACCTGGACCAACAAATACTCGCGCTGCAGAGGCGCAATGCGCAAGCCGAGCAAACCGTTGGCCAAGTGAACCAACAAATACTCGCGCTGCAGAGGCGCAATGCGCAAGCCGAGCAAACCGTTGGCCAAGTCAACCAGCTGCTTGAAATGCGCGACGTCGAAGCGCGCCATTTGAGTCAGCAACTTACCTCTGCAAACCAGCAGTTGTCTGATGCAAATCGGCAGCTTGCTGCAGAAAAGGCAGTGGTTCAGGAAATCTACGCCTCACGCAGCTGGCGCATTACGGCCGGGCTGCGTGCCGCTGGACAACTGGCCCGCCACTGGCAGGTAGGCATCCTGCTGCGTCGTGCGCGCAAAGCTGCAGGCTATGCGCTGCGGGGTGAGTGGCGGGCGTTAGCTGGTCGCGTTACTGCAGTGCGCCGTGAAGCCGCCATGGCACAGCAGTTGAACATCGCTCCCGGCAGCACGCGGCATGTGGGTGTTATGGCCACACGCCACACCTTGTTTGTTGCGCATTTGTTGGCACATGGCTTGCAAAAAGCAGGGTTTGCGGTTGACGTGATGACAGAGCCGCCCAAGGGGGGCTTTGTTCATGATGCTTACTTCGTCGTTTGCCCACAAATGTTCAAGCGCCTGCCACCCGGCGAAAAGCGCATTGCGGTCCAGATGGAGCAATCGGTTAGCTCGCGCTGGTTTACGCCCGATTACCTGAGTACCCTTGAAAACTCCCTGGCAGTCATCGATTATGCGCAAACCAATCTGCAGTTCCTGGAGGGGCGTGGCATTGCCTATCCCCACACCTTTCTGGTGCCGGTGGGTGGGTTCGCGGGCTATGGCGAATACCTGCGGCACAACAGTCTGCATGCCCAGGGGTTGGATGTGCCCTGCGATGTTCTTTTTTACGGCGACGTCAACGCCCCGCGCCGCCAGCAGTTGCTCGCTGCCATTGGCGAGCGTTATCAGCTGCGCATTGTGGGCAACCTGTTTGGCCCAGAACTGCACCGCGCCATGGCCAGCGCACGCGTAGTTGTCAATTTGCATTACTACGAGGGTGCACTGCTCGAAACCACGCGCATCCATGAATGCCTGTCGCTGGGCGTGCCGGTGGTCTCCGAAACCAGCGCCGACCAGTCAGAGCATTCCGCGTTGGAAGGTGCCGTGCGCTTTGTTCCGGTAGGCGATGTGCCCGCATTGCTGCAGGCCATTGGTGACGTGCTTGGCGCCAGCCCGCAACAAAGTGCCGCCGCTCAGGCTGCGCGTGAGGAGGCCGTTGCTGCCTCACAGGCACACTTTGAATTCATGCTCTACCGCATGCTACTGGCGCGGCGCTGGCTTGATTACCCGCAGTTTCAGGCACTCACGGGCACGACCCCACTGCCCGGCACGTGCCTGGCGCTGAGCTTGCCCGAAACCACCCATCGCCGCGCCATGTTCATCAGCCACCAGGCGCCCGGTGTGCAGGTGTTTGATGGCCTTCGCTACAGCCCCGGCTGGACCGGTTGCGCTCTCAGCTACAAATATTTGGCCCAGCAAGCCCTGACCGCCCAATGGCCGCAGTTGGAAGTCATGGAGGACGATGTGCTCTTTCTGCCCGACTACGCCGAGCACAAGGCGGTAGTGGATGCCTACTTGGCCCAGCACAGCGGACAGTGGGATGTGTTTGTGGGCCTGGTGGCCATCATGCACCCCGACACCCGCGTGCTGGGTGTGGAGCGGCAGGGCGGATTGGTGTTTGTAACCATCGACCGCATGATGAGCATGGTACACAACACCTACGCCCCCACGGCATTGCGCCTGCTAGCGCAGTGGGATGAAACCAACACCGACCCCGAAACCAACACCATCGACCGCTACCTGCAGACACGACAGCAACTGCGAGTCGTTACCACCCTGCCGTTTCTGGTGGGCCACCACGAAGAACTGCATTCTTCGCTATGGGGCATACAGAACAGCCACTACGCTGAAATCATTGCCACCGCCCAGGCCGCGCTGGAGGCCAAGGTGCAGGCGTTTGAGCAAAATGCACTGTGCCATGTGGGGGCGTAACCGTCTCTCGGCACAGCGGATACGGTTAGATGAAGTGCGGGAGGCTGTTCGCCCTGAGCTTTTCCAAGGGTTTAACCAGCGCCGCCTGAACGGCTTTTGAGTCATCAAAAGTGCTGATTAAAAGTGAAACTTGATGCTTGAAATAAAACAATAATCCATGCGCTATGTCTACTGACTTTTTGACTGCTTTGGCATGGTGCCTGGTGACCCTTGCGTGGGTGCAGGCCACGGGTATGGGCCTGTATGGGGCACTCATTTCAACAGCGCCCAAGGCTCATCAGGAACTGCCAGTCTTGCTGCGCATCTTCTTTCAGCAAACCTTGGGACTTACCGCATTCATCGGTGTTCTCGCCCTGTTGGCATTAGTGCATGCAATGACCGGGGAGATCCTGTGGCTGCTGTTTGGAACTTCCGGGCTGGGGGCGGCAGCTGCGTGTTGGCGCTGGATGAAAGGCAATACGCCTCGGTTTTATCCACCGAGCCTGCGCTCGGCGTCGGATGCCATTTTTCTGATAGGTATTTTTATTTTGCTCATGCTCAGGGCTTTTCAAGCCCCGGGGCATTGGGATGACGTGTCTTACCACCTTCCTCTCGCGCGCCTCTTTGTGGAGCATCACGGCCTGGCCGTCAGCGAATACCTGCGTTTCCCCTATTTCCCGGCCAATATGCAGCTGCTGTTTGGCGCCGGACTGTTGTTGTCGGGCAATTTGTTGGCCCAAATGCTTGCAACTCTGCCCGTCTTCGTTACCTTGGTCGGCCTGGTTGGGTTTTCACAATGGCTGCTGGGCTCCAGTGCGTGGGGTTATATCGCTGGTGCCCTCTATCTCAACTTGCTTCCAGTGCGAGAGACACTGGGGTTCGCCTACGTGGACTACGGGGTAGCGCTTTTTTGCACAGCGGCCCTTCTTGGCGTGGCCGTGTGGCAGCGCCATGGCATGCAGGGCAACCGCTGGCTGATTTTTGCCGGGCTGGCCGCAGGAGTCGCAGGGGGCATCAAATTGTTGGGCCTGGTGTTTGCCGCGGTTTTGGGTCTTGCCATCTGGGTCATCAGCCGCAAGTGGCGGGCGCCGTGGGTATTCGGGCTGGTATGTGCGGCTGCAGCAGGAGGTTGGTATGTGCGCAGTTATCTGCTGTCCGGTGACCCTGTGCACCCGGTAGGCGGACCAGTGTTTGGTTTTTATCTGTGGAGTCTGGAGGACCTGGTGTCGCAGCAGAATGAGCAGGCGCGTCATGGGGTGCCAAAGCACTGGTACAACTTCTTTGCAGCTTTTTCACATGCGCACCTTCAGGTCATCTGGGTCGCGCTTGTCGCCGTCGTGTTGGCTCCGCGTCTGCCCAGGCAAGTGGTGCTGCTTTGGGCTGTGCTGGTGATGTTCTGCCTCTTTTGGTTCAATGTGTCTCAGGTCAATCGATACCTGATGCCGGTATTGCCCCTGGCGTGCTTTTTGGCTGTGGCTGTTGCGCAAGAGCTTTGCCGCGCCACGGGATGGCCAGCGCTGTTGACACGCCGAATCCCCCGCCAGCGGGCGTTGTTGGTCACCATGGCGGTGTGGCTGGGGGTGATTTATCTCACCGCACCGCTGGCCCGGGAATGGCACAAGCAACCCGCGGTACGGGCCCAGCTCAATGCCCAGCCGGCCTACCTGCTGTCCAGAAAGGCCAATGAAGTCGCTGCGCAGTATGGCTGGCAGATGATGAATGTGGGCTATGAAAACGCCCATTACTTCTACAACGGCCAGCTCCTGGGCGACTGGTTTGGCAAAGACCGTTTTCCTGATTACGCGATTTTTCAGGATGGCAGCTGGCACATGCGGCCAGCCCCAGAGGTGCTGGCGCGCATGCAGAAAAATGACGTCAATCTATTGCTCATTCACAGTGGCTCCTTCGCTTTCGACGCGGCAGACTATGGTGAACATTTCGATTTGCTGCTGAATGCAGGGCCCGGCTATCTCTATGCAAAAAAACCATCTTCAAACTGACGCCCAGGGCGTTGCCAAAGTTGCGGTCATCATTCCTTGCTACAAGGTTGTCAGGCATGTGCTGGGGGTGATTGAATCAATCGGGCCACAGGTGCATGCCATCTATGCCGTGGATGATTGTTGCCCCGACGGGTCTGGCCGCTACATCCAGACGCACTGCCAGGACCCGCGCGTGCGCGTGTGCTTCAACGCCGAAAACCAGGGCGTCGGTGGCGCTGTCATGGCGGGGTACCAGCAAGCCATCGCGGATGGCATGGACATCCTGGTCAAGATCGACGGCGATGGGCAGATGGACCCGGCCCTCCTGGACGACTTCATCGCCCCCATCGTCCACGGCGAGGCCGACTACACCAAGGGCAACCGCTTTTTCGATCTGGAAGGAGTGCGAACCATGCCACCGGTGCGCATCTGAGGTGCCCATCGAATTTCGTCTTCCAGCGGGTCGCACTTATGCCGCCAGGGATTGCTGAGCAGCATGCTTGCTGATCCAGCTCTCGAAGAACTGAACTGGCGAGCTGTAGCCTAGCGTGGAGTGGCGGCGCCTCCGGTTATAGAACACCTCGATGTACTCGAACAAATCGGCCTGCGCGTCGGCCCGCGTTGCATAGGTCGTACCGTGCACCCGCTCGTTCTTCAAACTGTTGAAGAAACTTTCGGTAGGCGCATTGTCCCAGCAGTTGCCCTTGCGGCTCATCGACGCCGTCATGTCGTATGCGGTGAGCTTGGCGCTCATGGCCTGGCTGGCGTACTGGCTACCGCGGTCACTGTGAAACATCACCCCAGCTTCGGGCTTGCGCCGGAACCAGGCCATTGTCAGCGCGTCGGTGACGATATCGGCTGTCATGCGCGGCTTGATCGACCAGCCGACGACCTCGCGGTTAAACAGATCAAGCACGACGGCCAAGTACAGCCAGCCTTCGCCCGTCTGAATGTAGGTGATGTCGCCCGTCCACACCCGGTTCGGTGCCTCCGGCGTGAAGTTGCGCGCCAGCAGGTTGGGTGCCACCGGCATTGAATGTTTGGAGTCCGTCGTGGCCTTGAAGCGCCGCTTGTGGCGTGCCCGGATACCGTGCTCGCGCATCAGCCGCTCTACGCGGCGCAGGCCAATGCGCTGGCCTCGGCCCTGCAGTTCCCGGTGCATGCGCCTCGAGCCGTAGGAGGCCTTCACTTCGGCATGGATGCTCTTGATCAAGGCCACGGCCAGCGGGTCCGTCAAGCGCGTACGGTCGGGCGTGCCGCCACGGCGCCAGGCACGGTAACCGCTGATGCTCACGGTCAGCACATCGCACATGTCTGGCAGGGGAAATTCGCGGCGCTGCGCGTCGATCCAGGCGTACTTCACAGCGCATCCTTTGCAAAGTACGCCGTCGCTTTTTTTAAGATGTCGACGTGCATCTTCAGCTGCGCGTTCTCCGCGCGCAGCCTGGACAGCTCCATCTGTTCGGGCGTCACCGGCTTGGTACCGGGTGCCGTTAGCTTGCCGGCTGCCGACGCTTTCACCCAGTTGCGCAGCGTCTGCTCGACCAGGCCCAGCTCTTTGGCAGCCACCACGATGCCCATCGCCTGAGCGTGCTTGACGCCCTGCTCCTTGAACTCAGCCGTGTACTCTCGTTTCGGTATCTTCTTCACTTCTCGTCCTTCAAGTCTCAATATTAATCATCGAACCTTGGAAGACGAAAAACAGCGGGCAGCTCAGTTAGCGGCCTTCATATACGCAAAATCGTGGGTGAATTTCTGGTGAAGCACCTGCGCAACAGTGCCAAGCGTGTTTTTTACAACCACTATCTGCGCAACGTGTCCATTGCATCGCTGGAGCTTCCGCTGGGGGTGCTCCTGTTGCTCGCCGCTGTGACCTATGGGGGCTACCACTGGATACAGTCTGCCGCTGCCGGTGTGACCACCCCGGCAGGCACGGTCGTGCTGTCGGCCGTGCTGCTTTTGGCGGGGCTGCAATTTGTGCTCGCCTTCCTGGCCGCCGACATGGCGGCCTTGCCCACCCGGCCATTGCATTTGACCCAAAGTGTGCGGCTCGGCCGCAAAGAAAAGGTGCCCCATGACGCCCGTTAGCCTGGCCGCCATCATTGGCACCGTTTTCATGCTGGCGGTAGGTCAGGTGTTGTTCAAATTTGCCGCCAATGGCATCGACATTGCCCAAAAAGGCTTTGTGGGCGCTGTGCTGCTTAACAAGTGGCTGATCGTGGCCTTGGCGGTGTACTTTGTGGCCACGGTGCTGTGGCTGTTGGTGCTGCGCAAGGTGCCGCTGAACCTGGCGTACCCGTTCGTGGCGCTGGCTTTTATTTTTGTGCCCGTGCTGGGGCACTATCTGTTGGCTGAGCCGCTTCGTCTGCAGTCGCTGCTGGGAGCTGCGCTCATCGGTGCCGGCGTTTGGGTTTCGGTGCGCTGAAGGCATCGTAAGCCTACGGTCTGCCATCTTGCCCTGATATTTTGCGCTATGCAGCTGGCCCGCGCGCCATGGCAGCATGGGTTGCGCTCGCGCGCCCCTCGCTGCCTGCTTGGGCTGCGTGCCAAGTGTGGCTAGTGTCGTGAGTTAGAAGTTCGCAGACAAAATCTTTCGACACTCGCGAGGATGTCATCGGCAGTCTTTGACCAGACGAATGGTTTGGGGTCGTCGTTGTTGACCTTGATGTAGTGCCTGATTGCCTGCTCGAGTTGACGGGTTGATCGGTGGGTGCTGCGGCGAATGTACTTCAGCGTCAGAGTGGCGAACCAGCGCTCGACCTGGTTCAGCCAGGACGCAGAGGTCGGCGTGAAGTGCGCGTGAAAACGAGGGTGCCGAGTAAGCCAGTTCTTGATGGCGGGCGTCTTGTGTGTGCCGTAGTTGTCCATTACCAGGTGGATCTCCAGAGCCTGCGGCACATTGCTCTCGATGGTGCGCAGAAACTGCAGGAACTCGCTGCTGCGGTGGCGTCGATGAAGATCCCCGATGACGGCTCCAGTGGCGATGTCCAACGCTGCAAAAAGTGTCGTCGTGCCATGGCGCTCGTAGTCATGTGTGCGCCGCTCGGCGATGCCCGGAGCCAAGGGCAGCAGCGGCTGCGTGCGATCCAGCGCCTGGATCTGGCTCTTCTCATCCACGCACAACACCATGGCCTTCAGTGGCGGATCCATGTACAGCCCCACGATGTCGCGTACCTTCTCAACGAACAGCGGATCGCTGGAGAGCTTGAAGGTCTCCTGTCGATGGGGCTGCAGTCCGAATGCGCGCCAGATGCGCGATACCGCCGTCTGCGACAAGCCAGCTTCGCGTGCCATGGTGCGGGTGCTCCAGTGCGTGGCTGCTTGGGGCACGCTCTCCAGCGTCTTGGCGATCACAGCATCCACACGAGCGTCATCGAGGGTGCGCGGCGCACCAGAGCGAGGGGCATCAAGAAGTCCGTCTAGCCGATCCTGCACGAATCGGGCGCGCCACTTTGAGACGGTTTGGGGCGTCACGCGTTGGCGGCTCGCAACCACTTTGTTGTCGGTGCCCTGAGCACAGGCCAGGACGATGCGCGCCCGCAGCGCCAACGCCTGCGCGGTCTTGCGCCGCAGCGTCAGCGCTGTGAGCTGCTCAAGCTCGACTGGCGTCAGTACCAGTTGCGTCTTGGGTCGTCCACGCATTGCAGCCTCCTCGTGTGCACACGGTACACGATTGACTCGACATGCGATCACTAGTTCAATGAACTTCTAACTCACGACACTAGCGCTGAATCTGATTTCTTTTGCGTCAGGCTTCGAAGCTGTTGGGCTCCCTTTTCGTCAAGAAGCTCACAGTGTTGTAGATGCTCTATGAACGAGAGTGTTTGTGCCTTGGACATGACTACTTTGCAGTGGGGGTGGGCATAGGAACCCCAATCTTGATTTCCCGTTGCAACCCGTAGTACTTTCCGCCAGCGCGGACAACCAACAAGATAGGCTGGGTTTTGGCCAGGTTCAATAGCAATGTGGCTTCGGGCAGTGCGGAGGGTTCCAGCATGACAGTTGCGAAAAGTGCGATACCACTCTCCGGCTGAGGGCTCAGACTTAAAAGCCATATGCCGTCTGTGCGAGGCATGGCACTGACAGCCTTGAAGCGGATGGGGCCTGCAGGTGCAATGGCCGGAAAATCAAGGAGTAAATCGTTTCCGCTTTCCAGAGCCTGGATGGATGTGGGAGGACGAAGCGTTGCGAGGAACTCATCCGCTTTTTTTGATGAGGCTCCTGCGGGGAGGGCCAAACCGACCTTCGCGGATTGGTGCGTAGTTTGCGCCTGCGGAAGCGCTGGGCAGCCGATGGCTGCTACAAAAGTTGCTGCTCGAGCGATCAGCCCAAAGTATCGGCGTACAGAATACATGTTTCCATTATCGCCTCCGATTGTTAACCGTCGAATGCGTTTGACCCTGCATCGTCGATCCTGTGAGCTTCAGGGATGCCAGGCAGGTGACAGTCTGAAAGACAAAGCGGTCCAAGCCGGATGGAGGAGGCAGTCAGAGGACAATGGACCCTTCATGAAATCCTCATTCCAGTCTCCGGGCATGCCGGTTACTCCCCCATGCCATGTTGGTGCTTTGGTTGTTTCCATTGTGAGCCATGGGCATGGAGCCATGGTGCAAAAGTTGATTTGGACGTTGGCACGGCTTAACTCTGGAGTGATTGCACGCGTAGTGCTGACGCTAAACCTGCCTGAAGCCGAGCCTGCGCGGCCCGCGGAAGGTTGGCCGTTTGCGTTACAAGTCATCATCAATGCGCAGCCCGCGGGCTTTGGCACGAATCACAACCGGGCGCTTGCGGGGGCGAGAGAGCCGTTTGTGTGTGTGCTCAACCCTGACGTGGAGTTGGCCGGGGGCGATCCTTTTGTTGCGCTCGTGCGTTCGGCTTCTATGCCCGGTACGGGGTGCGCCTACCCTGGGCAGCTAGATGCGCAGGGCCGCTTCCAAGACAGTGAGCGTGAATTACCCACACCCTGGGTGCTGTTGCGGCGCCATGTTACGGGGCGGCGCGAAACTAAAGCGGATTGGGTTAATGCAGCTTGTCTGGTGCTGCCACAGCCGGTGTGGCAGACGCTGGGTGGATTTGACGAGGCATACTTTATGTATTGTGAAGACGTGGATTTGTGCTTGCGTCTTCGCCTTGTTGGTCTCGATTTGGTTCGTGCGCCCGTCCAAGTGGTTCATGCTGGGCAGCGTGCCAGTCAAAGGCGCTGGGAGCATCTGCGATGGCATGTGCAAAGTTTGCTTCACCTATGGCGCTCCTCGGTGTACAGGCAGGCGTGCCAATTGTTACGTGCGCAAGCCAATGGCGCAGGTACCATCGGCCGCTCATGATCTGGTTGTCTTTGGTGGCTTTTATGGTGGCAGCATTGGTGGCGGGGCTTATCGTCCGCTGGATGAGCGGACACGCGTCCGTTTATGGCAATGGCATGCCCCAGCGCTTTCATCTGGGAGATGTGCCCCGCGTAGGTGGCGCTGCGGTGCTGTTGGGAATGTGTTGCAGCTGGGTGCTGGGGGTGGCGCAATCGCAATGGTGGGGGGACTCTGGTTCTCTTCGGTTGGGCGGCTGGGTGGGGCTGTGGTTGTTGGTGGTGTTGCCGGCGGCTGTGAGTGGCATTGCCGAAGATCTGACCCAACGGTTAACCGTGCGCTATCGACTTGCCTTCACCGGAATGTCGGGTTTGCTGGCCATCGGCTTGTTGGACATGGCGGTGCCCCGCTTGGGCATGCCATGGCTGGACACCTTGTTGTTGGCTGCGCCCTGGCTGGGTCTGGGCATTGCGCTGCTGGCCGTGACGGGGCTGCCCCACGCCTTCAACATCATTGACGGTTACAACGGTCTGGCGGGCATGGTGGCCATCATCGTCTGTCTTGCGCTGGCCCATGTGGCGCTGCAGGTGGGCGACCGGGGACTGGCGGCGCTGCTGGTATGCACTGCGGCTGCAACCGGTGGGTTTCTGGTGTGGAATTACCCCCGAGGCATGTTGTTCGCGGGAGATGGTGGCGCCTACATCTGGGGTGTGGTGATTGCCATGGCCAGCATTTCCTTGGTGCAGCGCAACGCGGATGTCTCGCCCTGGTTCCCTTTGCTGCTGCTGATCTACCCGGTGTGGGAGACTTTGTTTTCCATCTATCGCAAGACGGTTCGCGGGGTGTCGCCGGGTGTTGCCGATGCACTGCATTTCCACCAGTTGATCTATCGGCGCATTGTGCGCAGCGTGTTCCACGACGATGAATCGCGCAGAGTGCTGATGCGCAACAACCGCACGTCGCCCTACCTGTGGGGCTTTACTTTGCTGACCGTGGTGCCAGCCGTGCTGTTCTGGAACAACACCCCCTTGCTCATGGCGTTTTGTGGGCTGTTCGTGATCAGCTATGTGATGGCCTACATGGCCATCGTGCGGTTCAAAGTGCCTGAGTGGTTGAGGCGCTGAGCATGGGCTAGCGCCCCTTGCCTGCAGTGCGCCCGAATGCGGCACAATTTGCGCCTCATTGTTTTCACCGGATGGCACGCCTCCATGACCGACCTTCTTTCGATAGCACCCCGCGACAAGGCTGAAATTCTGGCCCAGGCGCTGCCCTATATCCGCAAGTTCCATGGCAAGACCATGGTCATCAAATATGGCGGCAACGCCATGACCGACCCCGACCTGCAGGCCGACTTTGCCGAGGACGTGGTGCTGCTCAAGCTGGTGGGCATGAACCCGGTGGTGGTGCACGGGGGCGGTCCGCAGATCGAGACGGCGCTCAACCGGCTTGGCAAGAAGGGCCATTTCATCCAGGGCATGCGCGTGACCGACGCCGAAACCATGGAAGTGGTGGAGTGGGTGCTGGCCGGCGAGGTGCAGCAGGACATTGTGGGCCTGATCAACCAGGCCGGCGGCAAGGCCGTGGGCCTGACGGGGCGCGACGGCGGCATGATCCGCGCGCAAAAGCTCAAGATGGTGGACAACAAGGACCCGAGCATTGAGCATGACGTGGGCCAGGTGGGCGACATCGTGTCCATCGACCCCAGCGTGGTCAAGGCGCTGCAAGACGATGCCTTCATTCCGGTCATCAGCCCCATTGGTTTTGGTGAAAACAACGAAAGCTACAACATCAACGCCGACGTGGTGGCCAGTAAGCTGGCCACGGTGCTGCAGGCCGAAAAACTGATGCTGCTGACGAACACCCCCGGCGTGCTGGACAAGGCGGGCAAGCTGCTCACCGACCTCACGGCGCGCGAGATTGACGCGCTGTTTGCCGATGGCACCATTTCGGGTGGCATGCTGCCCAAAATTGCGGGTGCACTGGATGCGGCCCGGGCCGGTGTGAATGCCGTGCACATCATCGACGGCCGCGTGCCGCACGCCATGCTGCTGGAAATCCTGACCGATCAGGCCTACGGCACCATGATTCGCAGCCACTGATATGCCCCCCCTGAGTCCCTTCGCGCCATCCCCCCCAAGGGGGACGCCGCCAGCGCGGCGGGGCGGCCCTTGCGCGTCGGCTGCTGGCCTCGGCCGCGCCAGTGTCACGGGCCACGGCCAGGTGGGGGACGCTCGTTCGTACCAGCAACTGCGAGCCACCCCTGGCGCAGGGTGGCACTGACATGCGCTTGTTGCTGGTCGAAGACGACGTTATGGTGGCCAGCGGCATCAAGCTGGGGCTTACCGACGCGGGTTATGCCGTCGATTGGGTGGGCAGTGGCGAGCGCGCTGAAGAAGTGCTGCGCACCGAGTCGTTTGATGCAGCCATCATCGACATCGGCCTGCCCGCCATGGATGGGCTCGAGCTCACCCGCCGTCTGCGTCGTCCCGGCATGGCCAGTCCCGCCATGCCGGTGCTGATTCTCACAGCCCGCGATGCCTTGCACGACCGGGTGCAGGGGCTGGACCTGGGCGCTGACGATTACATGGTCAAGCCCTTCGAGTTGCCCGAGTTGTTGGCGCGGTTGCGCGCGTTGTTGCGGCGCTCGCAGGCGGCCACCACGGCGGTGCTGAGTTTTGGCCCGCTCGAGCTCGACACGGCGGGGCGCCGCGCGAGCATCCGGTCGAACGACACCGAGCAGGTGATTGATCTCGGCCCGCGCGAATGGACGGTGCTGGAATACCTGCTGATCCACGCCCCCAAACCGGCCAGCAAAGACAAACTGCTGCAGGCGCTGACCGGCTGGGACAAGGAAATCACGCCCAACGCTGTCGAGGTGTATGTGTCGCGGCTGCGCGGCAAGCTGGAGCCCCATGGCGTGGCCCTGCGGTCGATTCGCGGCTTTGGCTACCGGCTGGAATTGCAAGCGCAGTAAACCCGGGCACCACCATGCAGCGGCCCCGACTTCGCGCGATGACCTCCGATCTGCGCAACCGCCTGCTGATGCTGCTCGTGCTACCCCTGATGGCGCTGGCCACGGTCGGCGTCTGGCTCGACTACCGCTCGGCGGACGAAGCCGCAGGGCGGCACGATCTGCGCCTGCTGCGCCTGCTGCCGGCCCTGGCCGATTCCGTGCTGGCCCCGCCCTTCCTCGACCGCGAACCGCCCTTGCTGCTGCTGGCCCCGCCGGTAGAAGATTTCCTGCGCCAGAACGCGGGCTATGCGGCTTACAGCGTGCGCGACACCACGGGCCGGCTGCTGCTGGGAGAAGGCTGGGTGCATGGCGGCGTGCCCACCACGCAGGCGCCTGAGTTTCACAGCATGGAGTATGGCGGCGTCACCTACCGGGTGGCGGTGCAGCGCGGGCGCACGGGCGCCGGCGAGCTGGTGGTGGCGCTGGCCGATGGGTCGGATCCCCGCCAGCAATGGGCGCAGCAGTTGCTGATGCGGGTGCTGTTGCCCAACCTGGTGCTGGTGACGGCGGCGGGGCTGGCCATTCACTGGGCGGTGCGCCGGGCCTTCAAGCCGCTGGTGGACCTGGCGGATGCCGTGGAGCGCCGCTCCCCCCGCGATCTGAGCCCGATTGACGAAGCCGCATCGCCCTCCGAGGTGCGCCCTTTGGTGCACTCGCTCAATCGCCTGTTTGCCCTGGTGAACGCGCAGGCAGAGGGGCAGCGCCGCTTTGTGGCCGATGCGGCCCACCAGTTGCGCACGCCGCTGGCCGGCCTGCAGGCCCAGGTGGAGGCATGGGCCCTGATGGCGCGCGCCTCGGTGCCTGCGCCGTTGTCGCTGAATTTTGATAAAAAACACCCTCTAGCCCAACAGCAGAAAGCGCAAGGTGCTATTGTTTTAGGAGTCGATGAAATCGAAAAGCTGCGCAACGCCACCCGGCGCACCTCGCAGCTGGCGCACCAGTTGCTGGCGCTGTCGCGCGCCGACGCGCGCAGCCTGGATGCCCAGCCTTCCCAGCGTGTGGATTTGAAGGATTTGTGCGAATCCCTGCTCGAAACCTTTCTGGATGCCGCCACGGGCAAGGGGCTCGACCTGGGGCTTGATGTGCAGTCGGTGCGGGTCACCGGTCATGGCTGGCTGCTGCGTGAACTGCTTTCCAATTTGGTGGACAACGCCATCAAGTACACGCCCGCTGGCGGGGTGATCACCATTCGCTGCGGTGTGCGGCGCAACGCCATGAACCCTCCCCGGGTTTTTTTGCAGGTCGAAGACGATGGCCCCGGTGTCCCTGATGCTGAGCGCGGGCGCGTGACGCAGCGCTTTTATCGGGTTCCCGGCACGGTGGGCGAGGGCACTGGCCTGGGGCTGGCCATTGCCGACGAAATTGCCCGCGTGCACCACGCCGCACTCACGCTGGGAACTGGCAGCCAGGGTCGCGGGCTGGTGGTGGCGGTGGTGTTCCCGCCCGAGCCGCCGGTTGCCTGAGCCAGAACCAGAGCCACCGGGTCAGACGCGCGCCAGACGCGTGCCGGGGGTGCCGAAGGGCTGTGCGAGAATCATTTCCATACATGATTTACGCCCTGCCCAAGATCGCCAAAAGCGCTCACTGCCCGTCCAGCAAGCCTTGGCCGTGCGGTTTTCTTGGGATCAGTGTTTCCATTCCTCCCCTCCAGCATGTCTGAACTTTTGCCCATCCCCGAGCCAGTCACCACTGCCGATGTGGGCGACAGCCCAGTGGCGCGCAAGCGGCCCAAGCCCGGCGAGCGGCGCATGCAGATCCTGCAGACACTGGCCGAGATGCTGGAGCAGCCCGGGGCCGAGCGCATCACCACGGCGGCGCTGGCCGCGCGCCTGTCGGTAAGCGAGGCAGCCCTGTACCGCCACTTCGCCAGCAAGGCCCAGATGTTCGAGGGGTTGATCGATTTCATCGAGCAGGCCGTGTTCACGCGGGTGACGCAGATTGTCGGGCGCGACCCGGTCGATGCAGCGCTACCTGCCGAGGGCGGCGCCCACCAGGCGGCGCGCGTGGTGGCGCTGCTGCTGCAGTTTGGTGAGCGCAATCCGGGCCTGGTGCGCGTGATGGTGGGCGATGCGCTGGTGCTGGAGCACGAACGCCTTCAGCAGCGCATGAACCAGTTTTTCGAGCGCATCGAATCCTCGCTGCGCCAGTGCCTGCGCGCAGCAGCAGGCGCGGCAAGCTCCTCCACGCCCACGGTGGATGCCCAGGTGGCCGCCAGTGTGCTCACGGCCTTTGTGCAGGGCCGGTTGCAGCGCTACGCACGTTCGGGTTTTCGGCGATTGCCAACCGAATATCTGGACGCTAGTCTTGCGTTGTTGATCCGGCCCGATGCGGCTTGAACTGTTTGCGCCGGGTTTGCCTGAGCGGTAAACGGCGGTCAGGCTGAACTGAGGTATCAGGGCGCCAGAGCCCTGATGCACTGAAGGCGCTGCCGCCAGCAGCCCGGCCGCCCGCAGCATGGCGGTGGCGTGCGAACAACGCCCGGTGCGATAAGACCCAAATTGTTTGGGGGACTTTGGGCACCGGTTCAAAAATACTGCAAAATAGCACGAACGTTCGTTTTATTTTTGCGCATGCCTTCACCTACCCCATCTCGCCAAGTCACCCGTATCCCGCGCGCTACCAGCGGCACGGGCCGCGCGTTGCAAAAAGGCCCGCAAACCAAGGCCGTCATTGTGGATGCCGCCCTGGGCCTGGCAACGCACATTGGGCTGGAAGGGCTGTCGATTGGCGCGCTGGCCGATGTCACGGGGATGAGCAAGTCGGGCGTGTTTGCCCACTTTGGCTCGCGCGAAGAGCTGCAGATCTCGGTCATCCGTGAGTACCACAACCGGTTCGAGCAGGAAGTGTTCTATCCGGCCATGAGCTCACCGCGCGGCGTCGCCCGTTTGCGGGCCATGTTTGACAACTGGATGAAGCGCACCTCGATCGAAATCGACTCGGGCTGCATCTACATCAGCGGCGCCATCGAGTTTGGCGACCGCACCGGCCTGGTGCGCGATGCGCTGGTCAGCTCGGTCATGACCTGGCACGCCGCCATGAAGCGCGCCATCGAGCATTGCAAAGAACTGGGCCAGCTGCGCGACGAGGTCAGCCCCGAGCAGATGCTTTTTGAAATCCACGGTCTCATCCTGGCACTGCACTACGAAGCGCGTTTTCTGCAAACCCCCGGGTCCATCGATCGGGCCATCACGGGGTTCAACAACATTCTGGCCCGCTGCAGCCAACCGGCTGCGGCAAAGGCCCTCACCCTTTCCACCCAAACCAACAAGGAGTAACCCCATGCCTACCTACACGCCGCCCCTGCGCGACATGCAATTCGTCATGCACGAAGTCTTCAAGGTCACCGACGAGTTCAAGGCCATGCCCCAGCATGCCGAGGTGGATGTGGACACGATCAACGCCGTGATCGAAGAGGCAGGCAAGTTCGCCTCTGAAGTGATCTTTCCGCTGAACATCAGCGGCGACACAGAAGGCTGCACGCTGGACAAAGTCACCCACGAGGTCAAGACCCCCACGGGTTTCAAGGAAGCCTACGACAAGTTCGTCGAAGGTGGCTGGGCGGCGCTCTCCTGCGACGCCGCCTACGGTGGCCAGGGCCTGCCCTTTGTGCTGAACCAGTGCCTGTACGAAATGATGAACTCGGCCAACCAGGCCTGGACCATGTACCCCGGCCTGAGCCACGGTGCCTACGAAGCCCTGCACGCGCACGGCACCGACGAGCAAAAGGCCCTGTACCTGCCCAAGCTGACCAGCGGTGAGTGGACCGGCACCATGTGCCTGACCGAACCCCATTGCGGCACCGATCTGGGCATGTTGCGCACCAAGGCCGAACCCCTGGCCGATGGCACCTACAAGATCACCGGCAACAAGATCTTCATCTCTGCAGGCGAGCACGCCATGGCCGCCAACATCGTGCACCTGGTGCTGGCCCGCCTGCCCGATGCGCCCAAGGGCAGCAAGGGCATCAGCCTGTTCGTCGTGCCCAAGTTCAATGTCAAGGCCGACGGCTCTTTGGGTGACCGCAACCCCATCTACTGCTCGGGCCTGGAGCACAAGATGGGCATCCACGGCAACGCCACGGCGCAGATCGCCATCGACGGCGCCATCGGCACCCTGGTGGGCAAGCCGCACAAGGGCCTGGCCGCCATGTTCGTGATGATGAACGCCGCCCGTCTGGGCGTGGGCAACCAGTCGCTGGGACTGACCGAAGTGGCCTACCAGAACGCGCTGGTCTACGCCAAGGACCGCATCCAGATGCGCAGCCTGTCGGGCACCAAGGCCAAGGACAAGGACGCCGACCCGATCATCGTGCACCCCGACGTGCGCAAGATGCTGCTCACCGCCAAGGCCTACGCCGAAGGCGCCCGCGCCCTGCAGATCTACTGCACTTTGCTGCTGGACAAGGTGCACAGCCACCCCGATGAAAAGGTGCGCGCCGAATCCGAAGAACTCGTGGCGCTGCTCACGCCCATCGTCAAGGCCTTCATCACCGACAACGGGCACACCGCCACCAACGCCTGCATGCAGGTCTACGGCGGCCATGGCTTCATCAAGGAATGGGGCATGGAGCAGTACGTGCGCGACAACCGCATCAACATGATCTACGAAGGCACGAACACCGTGCAGTCGCTCGATCTGCTGGGCCGCAAGATCCTGGGCAACAACGGCGCCACGCTCAAAAAGCTGGGCAAGCTGATTGGCAAGCTGGTGGAAGAAGAAGGCGTGAACGAAAAGATGGCCGAGTTCATCAACCCCGTGGCCTACCTGGGCGACCAGATGACCAAGTTCACCACCGAAATCGGTTTCAAGGGCCTGCAAAACCCCGACGAAGTGGGCGCTGCTGCCGTGGACTACCTGCGCGTGGCAGGCCACCTGGTGTTTGGCTACTTGTTTGCCCGCATGGCCCAGGTCGCGCTGCGCGAAATCGCCGCCGGCAATACCGACCCGTTCTACGGCGCCAAGCTGCAGACGGCACGTTTCTACTTTGCCAAGCTGTTCCCCGAGACCGCTACGCTCATGCGCACGGCGCGTGCCGGCAGCAAGGTGCTCATGGACACCGACCTGGCCCTGGCCTGATACGGTGTTGCCGTCAAACGGGTAACGCCGTTGGGGCGCCGCGCCGTGCTAGCGCATGGCCTTCGGCGCCCCGGCTGGTTATCCGGTTGAATGCAAAGCCGGATGAATCCCCGTCAGCACGAATTTCAAGCCTTTTAGTACTGGAGCCCTTATGTATAAAGCGGTAGCAGCTATTGTTATTGTAGCGTTTTCGGTGCCTGCATGGGCCCAGATGACACCCGAGGGTCTGTGGCGCAACATCGACGACAAGACCGGTGAGGCCAAGGCCGAAATCCGCATCCGCGATAACGCAGGTGCGCTGACCGGTGTGCTCGAAAAGCGCCTGGCCAAAGACGCCAAGCCCGACGACCTGTGCAAGGAATGCAGCGACGACCGCAAGGACAAGCCGCTCGTGGGCATGGAAATCATCCGGGGCGCCAAAAAGGCCGAAGGCAAGGATGTGTGGGAGGGCGGCAAGATTCTCGACCCCGAGAACGGCCGCAACTACACGCTGCGCATGACACCCGTCGAGGGTGGCAAAAAGCTCGAAGTGCGCGGCTCCATCGGGCCATTCGGCCGCACGCAGACCTGGGTCCGGGTCCAGTAACGGCCACTGCGTTGCCCGCGCACGGCGCGGCAACGCCACAACAAGGAACAAAAGACATGTCCCGATTTATCGAAACTCGCGCTACGGCTCGTTTTCAAGTGAAGAAAGTCGCCGTCCTCGGCGCAGGCGTGATGGGCGCGCAGATTGCTGCGCACCTGGTCAACGTCAAGGTGCCCGTGGTGCTGTTCGACCTGCCCGCCAAGGAAGGTGCCAAGAACGGCATCGTCACGCGCGCCATCGACAACCTCAAGAAGCTCAAGCCCGCGCCGCTGGGCGTGGCCGACGACGCCGCGCTGATCCAGCAGGCCAACTACGAAGAGCATCTGGAGCAGCTGCGCGACTGTGACCTCATCATCGAGGCCATCGCCGAGCGCATGGACTGGAAGCTCGATCTGTACACCAAGATCGCCCCCTTTGTTGCACCGCACGCCATCGTGGCGTCCAACACCTCGGGCCTGTCGATCACCAAGCTCTCCGAGGCGCTGCCCGAGAGCATCAAGCCGCGCTTTTGTGGCATCCACTTCTTCAACCCACCCCGTTACATGACGCTGGTGGAGCTGATCAACACCCCCACCACCGCCCCCGAAGTGCTCGACCAGCTCGAAGCCTTTGTGACCAGCGGCCTGGGCAAGGGTGTGGTGCGCGCGCACGACACGCCCAACTTCATCGCCAACCGCGTCGGCATTGCCGGCATGCTGGCCACGATGAAGGAGGTCGAGAATTTCGGCCTGACCTTTGACGTGGTGGACGACCTCACGGGCAAGAAACTCGGCCGTGCCAGCAGCGGCACCTTCCGCACCGCCGACGTGGTGGGTCTGGACACCATGGCCCACGTCATCAAGACGCTGCAGGACAACCTCAACGAACAAAGCGATCCGTTCTACGGCAGCTTTGAAACGCCCGCCGTGCTGAAAAAGCTGCTGGAGCTGGGCAACCTGGGTCAGAAGACCAAGGCCGGTTTCTACAAAAAGGTCGGCCGCGACGTGCTGCGTTTTGACCTTGAAGCTGAGGAATACGTGCCCGGCGGCCAGAAGGCCGACGAGGTGTACGGCCGCATGCTCAAGAAGCCCGCGGCCCAGCGCCTGAAGCTCTTGCGCAATGCCGAGGGCGCACAAGGCCAGTTCCTGTGGGCCATTTTGCGCAACAGCTTCCACTATGCTGCTGTGCACCTGGGCACCATTGCCGACAACGCGCGCGACGTGGACTTGTGCCTGCGCTGGGGCTTTGGCATGAAGCAGGGCCCCTTCGAGCTGTGGCAGGAGGCCGGCTGGCTCGACGTCGCCAAGATGATCCAGGAAGACATCGACGCCGGCAAAGCATTGAGCCGCGCGCCGCTGCCCGAGTGGGTGTTCAAGGGCCCCGTGGCCGAGGCCGGTGGCGTGCACACCGCGCAGGGTTCGTGGAGCGCTTCTGCTAACAAATTCATAGCGCGTCGCGCTTTGCCCGTCTACACCAGGCAGCATTTCCCTGAAAAACTGCTGGGCGAGTCGCTGCCCGACTTCAAGACCGCTGGCAAGACGCTGCACGAAGACGACGCCATCCGCCTGTGGACGCTGGACGACGAGGTGCTGATTGCCAGCATCAAGACCAAGATGCACGCCATCAGCCCCGACGTGTGCGAGGGCCTGAACCTTGCCGTGGAAATGGCCGAGAAGGACTTCCAGGGTGTGGTGATCTGGTCGGGTGACGAGCCTTTCAGCGTGGGTGCCGACCTGCAGGCCATGCTGCCCGCCTTCATGGTTGCTGGTGTCAGCGCGGTCGAGGGCGCAGAGCAAGAAATGCAGCAGACCATGCTGCGCCTGCGCTACGCCAATGTGCCCGTGGTGTCTGCCATCCGTGGCATGGCGCTGGGCGGCGGGTGCGAGCTGGCCGTGCATTCGGCACGCCGCGTGGTGCACATGGAAAGCTACATCGGCCTCGTCGAGGTTGGCGTGGGCCTGGTGCCCGGCGCTGGCGGCCTGACCTACATCGCGCGCCGTGCGGCCGAGAATGCCGAGACGTCCACAGGCAAAGACCTGATGCCCTTCCTGACCGAAGGCTTCACCGCCGCCGCCATGGCCAAGGTGGGCACCAGCGCGCTGGAATCGCGCAAGCTGGGCTATGTGCTGCACAGCGACGTGATCGTGCCGCACAAGGACGAGCTGCTGTATGTGGCCATCAACGAAGCCAAGGCCATGGCCAACGGTGGCTGGCGTGCCCCGCACAAGCGCCTGTTCCCGGTGGCGGGCCGCAGTGGCATTGCCACCATCAAGGGCTCGCTGGTCAACATGCGCGACGGCGGCTTCATCAGCGCGCACGACTTCCATATCGCCAGCCTGATTGCCAACGTGGTGTGTGGCGGCGACGTGGACGCGGGCACGCTGGTGAGCGAGGAATACCTGATGGCACTGGAGCGCAAGGCGTTCTGCGCGCTCATCGAGCACCCCAAGACGCAAGAGCGCATCCTGGGCATGTTGTCCACCGGCAAGCCCGTACGCAACTGACCGCCCGCATGAGCGAACACGCCCCCAACAAACTGCAGCGCTCGCTGATGCGCCTGGACGAGGCCCCCGCTTTCATGCGGGGCTTTGTGCAGAACATCATCTTGCGCCGCGCCGTGCCGTTTACCGGCACGGCCGGGGTGCAGTTTGTGTCGCTGACGCCCGAGCGGGTGGAAGTGCGCCTGGCCAACGAGCACCGTGTGCGCAACCACATCGGCAGCGTGCATGCCTCGGCCATGAACCTGCTGGCCGAAACGGCCACGGGCATGGCGGTGGGCATGAACGTGCGCGACGACTGTCTGCCGCTGGCCAAAGAGTTGAGCATGGCGTTCAAAAAGCGCGCCACCGGTGCGCTCAAGGCCGTGGCCACGCTCACGGCAGAGCAGCGTGCGGCCATGCAGGCCAGCGACAAGGGCGAGGTTCAAGTCAAGGTCACCGTGACCGACGAAACCGGCGTGGAGCCGGTCGAATGTGCATTTACGTGGGCCTGGGTTCCATCCAGCCGCCCCGCCAAGAATTGAAGGAGTTTCACCATGGCCAAACAAGTCCAGGAAGCCTACATCGTCGCGGCTACGCGCACGCCCATCGGGCGCTCGCACCGCGGCTTCTTTCGCAACATGCGCCCCGATGACCTGCTGGCCACCACGCTCAAGGCAGCGCTGGCAGCCGCGCCCGGTCTCGACCCCGCAGCGATTGAAGACATCATTTGCGGCTGCGCCATCCCCGAGGCGCAGCAGGGTCTGAACGTGGCGCGCATTGGCGCCGTGCTGGCGGGCCTGCCCACCAGCGTGGGCGGCATCACCGTGAACCGCTTTTGCGCATCGGGCCTGTCGGCCGTGCAGATGGCGGCCGACCGCATCCGCGTGGGCGAGGCCGAAGTCATGATCGCCGCCGGTGTGGAAAGCATGAGCATGGTGCCCATGATGGGCAACTCGCCCAGCCTGTCGCCCACCATTTTTGAGCGCGAAGGCGACGTGGGTATTGCCTACGGCATGGGCCTCACGGCCGAGAAGGTGGCCCAGCAGTGGAAGGTCAGCCGCGAAGCGCAGGACGAATTTGCGCTGCAGTCGCACCTGAAAGCCCTGGCCGCGCAAAAGGCCGGTTACTTTGCCGACGAGATCACGCCCATCGAAGTGACCGACCGCACGGCCAACCTGGAAACCGGCGAATCCATCGCCCGCACCCGCACCGTGAGCCTGGACGAAGGCGCGCGCGCCGACACGTCGCTGGAAGGCCTGGCCAAGCTGCGCACGGTGTTTGCGGCACGCGGCTCTGTCACGGCGGGCAACAGCTCGCAGACCAGCGATGGCGCAGGGGCTCTGATCCTGGCCAGCGAATCGGCGGTGAAGCGCTTTGGCCTCACGCCGCTGGCGCGTTTTGTGAGCTACGCCGCCAAGGGCGTGCCACCGCACATCATGGGCATTGGCCCCATCGAGGCGATCCCTGCGGCGCTGCGCTATGCCGGCCTCAAGCACCAGGACATCGACTGGTTCGAGCTGAACGAAGCGTTTGCCGCGCAGTCGCTGGCGGTGATGAACACGCTGGGGCTGGATGCGTCCAAGGTCAACCCGATGGGCGGCGCGATTGCGCTGGGGCATCCGTTGGGGGCTACCGGTGCCATCCGGTCGGCGACGGTGGTGCATGCATTGAAGCGCAACAAGCTCAAGTACGGCATGGTGACGATGTGCGTAGGGATGGGACAAGGCGCCGCCGGCATCTTCGAATCTGTTTGAGTTGACTGGCTACCGAGCGGGCGATCTGCGTCGTTGGGCGGTGCTCGCCATCCTCACGTACCGCAAGTACGTTCCGGTGGCTCCGCTCCCTCCGCCTAGCAGCTCATCCCGCTCGCTACGCCCTTGAGGGCGGGGTTTGGGGGCATGAGCAGGGATAGGCAGGTCGGGTTTGGCAGCTCAGTGCGCCCCCGACTGTTCGGGCTGAGCTTGTCGACGCCAGGGCGCTGCCTCCGCCACCGTTCCGACTGAGCCTGTCGAAGCCCTGTTTCGGGGCGTGGCAGGCGTTTTCATTTCAAACCGGCACAGATCGGTGTTGAGCCAGGAGACAGACATGAACAAGCAAACCTTGCAGGTGAACGGCGCCGTAGTCCTGGCACTGCGCGTGTACGAGCCCGCGGGCGCTGCGCGTGCCAGTGTCGTCATTGGCGGGGCCATGGGCGTGCGGCAGTCGTTTTACGAGGCCTTTGCGCGCTGGATGGCGCAGCAGGGGTTTCGGGTCACCACGTTTGACTACCGGGGCCATGGCGATTCGCTGCACGGGGCCATGCGCGATGTGAAGGCCGATCTGTTTGACTGGGCGCAGGACTATGAGGCGGTGATCTCTGCGGCCAAGGCCGCGCTGCCCATGCAGCCCTTGTACCTGCTGGGCCATAGCCTGGGCGCGCAACTGCCGGGCCTGCTCAGGAAGCCCGGGCAGGTCGATGGCCTGCTCAGCGTGGCGGCAGGCAGTGGCTACTGGCGCGACAACGCGCCGAAGCTCCGGCGCGTCGTTCCGTATTTCTGGTGGGTGCTGGTGCCGCTGGCTACGCGGCTGTGCGGGTACTTTCCGGGGCGCGCGCTCAAGAAGGTGGGCGACCTGCCGTCCGGGGTGATCCTGCAGTGGCGCCGCTGGTGCCTGCACCCGGCCTATAGCGTGGGGGCCGAGGGGGCTGCCGTGGCACAGAGCTATGGCGCGGTGCGGTTTCCGGTGCTGGCCTTGTCGATGGCCGACGATGAGCTGATGACGCTGCGCGGCACGCACAACCTCGTCAACCTGTATGCCAACACCGAGCGCCGGGTGGAGAGCATCTCCCCGGCAGAGCTCAAAGTGCGGCACATCGGGCATTTCGGGTTTTTTCGCGACCAGTTCCGCCAGAGCCTGTGGCCGCGCGCGGTGGCGGCGCTGGCCCAGCTGGGTGGCGGTGCGGTGGTGGGCACACCAGTCGCCGGTACGACGCTTTAGCGCCCCATTTCACGGCACACTTGCGGCATGACTTCATCCATCCATCCATTGGACGAGGCGCTTGCGCTGACGTCTTCGTCGCCCGGCCAGTACACGGGCCAGACCCATCCCGGTTACTGGAACATGGTGGGCCCCTTTGGCGGGGTGACGGCGGCCACGCTGCTGCAGGCCGTGATGCAGCACCCCCAGCGCCTGGGTGATCCGCTGTCGCTCACCGTCAACTATGCGGGCGCCCTGGTGGCCGGGCCTTTCACGGTGCAGGCAACGCCGGTGCGCACCAACCGTTCTACCCAACACTGGACGCTGTCGATCCTGCAGGCCGACGCCGAGGGCGCCCAGGTGGTCACCACCACGGCCACCGCAGTGACGGCCGTGCGCCGCGATACCTGGAGCGCGGGCGACGTGCCCATGCCCGGCGTGCCGCAGCCGGCCGATCTGCCCGCCATTCCCCCGGGGTTTGGCTCGGAGTGGCTCAGCCGCTACGAGATGCGGCCCGTCACCGGGACGCTGCCGCGCGCCTGGGACGGCAGCGGCGACCACAGCCTGACCCAGCTGTGGATGCGCGATGCGCCCCCGCGCCCGCTCGATTTTTGCGCGCTGGCGGCGCTGGCCGACGTGTTCTTTCCCCGCGTCTGGTTGCGCCGCGCGCACCGGGTGCCGGCGGGCACCGTGTCGATCACGGTGTATTTCCATGCGAGTGCGGCACAGTTGCAGGAGACCGGCATGGGCTACCTGCTGGGGCAGGCGCGCGGGCAAGAGTTTCGCAACGGGTTTTTTGACCAGACCGTGCAGCTGTGGAACGAGGCGGGCACCATGCTGGCCACCAGCCACCAGATCGTTTATTACAAGGAATGAAGGGCGGGCCACCTTGCCGCAACAAGGCCCTGCCTGTCATCACGTCCCCCTCAGACCTCACAAAATGACCACCATGACCGAAGCCACCCAAGACATCCTCGTGCACACCGAAGCGGGCGTGACCACCATCACCTTCAACCGCGTGGACAAGAAAAACTCCATCACGACCCGCATGTATGCCGCCATGGCCGATGCGCTGGCCGCCGCCGAAGCCGACGCCAGCGTGCGCGCGGTGGTGTTCCAGGGCGATGTGGCGGTTTTCAGCGCCGGCAACGACATTGGCGACTTTCTGCAGCAGCCGCCCGCTACCCAGGATTCGCCCGTGTTCCGCTTCTTGCGCGGCCTGGCGGCTTTTCCCAAGCCGGTGATTGCGGCGGTGTGCGGCCCGGCGGTGGGCATTGGCACCACCATGCTGTTCCACTGTGATCTGGTCTATGCGGGCGACAACGCAGCGTTCTCCATGCCCTTCGTCAACCTGGGCCTGTGCCCCGAAGCCGCATCGAGCCTGCTGGTGCCGCAAATGATGGGCTACCACCGCGCTGCCGAAGCCCTGCTGCTGGGCGAGCCCTTCATGGCCGAGGCCGCTTTGGAAGTGGGCCTGGTCAACCGCGTGGTGCCGCCCACCGAATGCAATGGCGTGGCCCAGACGCAGGCGCGCAAGCTGGCCGCCAAGCCGCTGTCGGCACTGATCGAAACCAAACGCCTCATGAAAAAGGGCCAGGCCCCGCAGGTGCAAGCCGTGATGGCCGAAGAAGGGGCCAGCTTTGGTCGCATGCTGCGCGAGCCCGCAGCCCGCGAAGCCTTTGGCGCGTTCATGGCGAAACGCAAGCCTGACTTCAGCAATTGCTGAAGTCCGCGCGGTCTGAGGGCTGCCTCAGGCCGTGTGCACTGGTGCCTGATCGTGGGCGTTGATGTGAATGAAAATAGCGTCAAGCGCTTATTGCGCATTGGTTTATAGCTATTAATAAAGTAGCATTGTGCATGAGGGCGCCAAGCCCCGCGCACCTGCTGCCCCAAGGACCCCATGACAAAAACCGTGATACCCCCCGTCGAGTTTGAGCCGGAGTTCATTGCCGGCGTGAAAACCATCTTTGAGGAAAAGATTGTCTTCAACCATGTGCTGGGCCTGAAGGTGGTGAGCCTGGCGCCCGAGCGTGTGGTGGCCCGCATCGACATGAAGCCCGAGCTGGTGGGGCACTATGCCTACAACCGCATTCATGGTGGTGTGATCAGCGCGGGGCTCGATGCCATGGGCGGTCTGGCCGTGATGGCTGCCATTGGCGCGCGCCACATGGACGAGACGCCCGAGCAGCGCCTGCACCGCTTTGCCCGGCTGGGCACCATCGACTTGCGCGTGGACTATCTGCGGCCTGGCATTGGCAGCCATTTCGAGCTGCGCGCCGAGGTGCTGCGCCTGGGCTCGCGCGTGGCCACCACGCGCATGGAGTTTTTCGGGCCCGACGGCGTGCTCATGTCGGCGGGCGCCGCAGCCTACATCGTGTCCTGAACCGGCCGCAGCGGGTGTGCCCATGCAAGTGGTGCAAGTGCATGCAACCATCGAACGATTTGGTTACCGAACTTGCGTGAGACGGCAGGTTGAAATGCCCCCGCGCTCCTACGATCCCTTCTTTTCAAGGAGATCCGATGGCCGTGCAGAACCCTTTTTTTGGCAAACGCGAACCCGAAACTTTTCAGCCCCGCCACACAACGGTCACCCCCAGCAGCAGTGTGAACAGTGTGGCCCCCACTAGCGCCAGCACCAGCGCCGCCACTGCGACCGCAGCAGCGGCCAAGGCACCAGCAGAAAACAGTGGCAGCAAGCTCACTGTGGGCCCCAACATCAAGCTCAAGGGGGTCGAGATCACCGATTGCGACACCCTGGTGGTGGAAGGCACGGTGGAAGCCACCATGGACTCGCGGGTCATCCAGATTGCCGAGCAGGGCGCGTTTCGTGGTTCGGCCGACATCGACATCGCCGAAATCCGTGGTGAATTCAATGGCACGCTCACCGTGCGCGACAAGCTGGTGATCTTTGGCACCGGCCGGGTCAGCGGGAAAATCCGCTATGGCAAGCTGGTGGTGGAAGAGGGCGGCCAGTTGTCGGGCGAAATCGCGGTGGGTGTGGGCACCAGCGCCAGTGCCCGCCCGGCGGCCGCAGCGCGGTCCGTTGAGGTGCCGGTGCCTGCGGTGGCGCTGGCCTGAAGCGAAGCGCCCGATCGGGGCTGAGCCTGCGCCCATGGCCTGGGCGCAACGCGCTCAGGAATGCACCGGCACCGGGCGCGGCCGGCCATCGGCGTCGATGGCCACATAGGTCAGGCGCGCTTCGGTCACTTTCAGGTATTTGCCCTGGTCCGAGAACCGCTCGGCATACACCTCGACTTCCACCGTGATGGATGTGCGGCCAATGCGCGTGACGGCGGCGAAGAACGACAGGATGTCTCCCACCCGCACCGGTTGCTTGAAGATGAATTCGTTCACGGCCACGGTGGCCATGCGGCCCTTGATGTAGCGCGCGGGCAGCACCGAACCGGCCAGATCGACCTGCGCCATCACCCAGCCGCCGAAGATGTCGCCGTTGGCGTTGCTGTCGGCAGGCATAGGTATGACCTTCAGAACAAGTTCATGGCTGGAGGGCAACGCGGGCGCGGCAAGGATGGGCAGGTCGGTCATAGGCACAATCTCGGTAAAACAACTATCGGAATTGTCCTTCATGCGCCACCACGGCGAGCCTTCTCCTCCCCCCTCTGCCACCAATCCCGCGCAAAAGCGCTCTGACTGGGCCACGCTTTCCCGCCTTCTGCCCTATTTGTGGCAATACAAGTGGCGCGTTGTGCTGGCCATCGTGTTCATGGTGGGCGCCAAGGTTGCCAACGTGGGCGTGCCGGTGCTGCTCAAAAACCTGGTCGATGCCATGACGATCAAGCCCGGCGACCCCGTTGCCGTGCTGGTGGTGCCGGCGGGGCTGCTGCTGGCCTACGGGCTTTTGCGCCTGTCCACCTCGCTGTTCACCGAGCTGCGCGAACTGGTGTTTTCCAAGGCCACGCAGGGCGCGGCGCGCTCGATTGCGCTGCAAACTTTTGAACACCTGCACGCTTTAAGCCTGCGCTTTCACCTGGAGCGCCAGACCGGCGGCATGACGCGCGACATCGAGCGCGGCGTGCGCGGCATCGAGTCGCTGATCTCGTTCACACTGTTCAACATTGGCGCCACCCTGATCGAAGTGGCCATGGTGCTGACGGTGCTGGCGGTCAAGTTTGACGCCTGGTTTGCCTGGATCACGCTGGCCGCGCTGGCCTGCTACATCACCTTCACGGTGCTGCTGACCGAGTGGCGCACCAAGTTTCGTCGGGAGGCCAACGAGTTTGATTCGGCTGCGCACAGCAAGGCGGTGGATTCGCTGCTCAATTACGAAACCGTCAAGTATTTCAACAACGAAGGCTTCGAGGCCCGCCGCTACGACGAAAGCCTGCAGCGCCTGCGCGCCGCACGCCTGAAGGCGCAAAGCTCGCTCTCGCTGCTCAACACGGGCCAGCAGCTCATCATTGCCACGGGCCTGGTGGCCATGCTCTGGCGCGCCACGCAGGGCGTTGTCGATGGCCGCATGACGCTGGGCGATCTGGTCATGGTCAACGCCTTCATGATCCAGCTCTACATTCCGCTGAGCTTTCTGGGTGTGATTTACCGCGAGATCAAGCAGAGCCTGACCGACCTGGACAAGATGTTCACCCTCATGGACCGCGAGCGCGAGGTGGCCGATGCCCCCGGCGCGCAGCCGCTGGTGGGGCTGGCCCAGCCCACGGTGCGCTTTGAAGACGTGCAATTTGCCTACGACCCGGCGCGGCCCATCCTCAAGGGCATCAGCTTCGAGATTCCGGCGGGCAAAACCGTGGCGGTGGTCGGCCCCTCGGGCTCGGGCAAGTCCACGCTGGCGCGGCTGCTGTTTCGCTTTTACGACATTCAGCAAGGCCGCATCACCATGGCGGGGCAGGAAATCCGCAGCGTGACGCAGGCCAGCCTGCGCTCGTGCGTCGGCATCGTGCCGCAGGACACCGTGTTGTTCAACGACACCGTGGCCTACAACATCGCCTACGGCCGCCCTGGCGCCACCCAGGCCGAGGTGGAGGACGCGGCCCGCGCAGCGCGCATCCACGATTTCATTGCCTCCACGCCCAAGGGTTACGCCACCATGGTCGGCGAGCGTGGCCTCAAGCTGTCGGGGGGCGAAAAGCAGCGCGTGGCCATTGCGCGCACCCTGCTGAAAAACCCGCCGGTGCTGATTTTTGACGAGGCCACATCGGCACTCGATTCGGCCAACGAGCGCGCCATCCAGGCCGAGCTGCAAAGCGCTGCCCGCAACCGCACCACGCTGCTGATTGCCCACCGCCTCTCCACGGTGGTGGACGCGCACGAGATTCTGGTGATGGATGCGGGCCGCATCATTGAGCGCGGCACGCACGCGCAGCTGCTGGCCCAAGGCGGCCGCTACGCCAGCATGTGGGCCTTGCAAAAGGAAAGCCCCCCCTGAGTCGCCTGCGGCGCCTTCCCCCTGAGGGGGACGACGCCCTCGCTGCGGGGCGGCCCTTGCTCGGCGTCTCTCGCCTCGCGTGCGCCGGTTTCATGCGCTTTGCCCTAGACAATTGGGCGCAAGCTCGTAACCTCATCCAGCCATCAGCGCTGGTTTTTGATGAACTGTTTTGATGTATGAAGCCTGTCCTGCTTGCCCTCACTTTCCTGTCTGAAGAACACCGCGCCCAGATGGCCGAGGTGTTTGAAGTTGTCTACGCGCCCGATACGGCGCAGGCTGCGACCGCGATTGCCCAGCATGGCCCGCGCTTGCGGTTGGTGCTCACCATCGGCGCCATTGGCTTGTCGCCCGCGCAGATCGACGCGCTGCCGGCGCTCACGCTGATCTGCGTACTGGGTGCTGGTTATGAAAACGTGGCGGTGGACCACGCCAAGGCGCGTGGCATCGTGGTGGCCACCGGTGCGGGCACCAACGACGACTGTGTGGCCGACCACACCTGGGGCCTGCTGATTGCGGCGCAGCGCCGCATCCTGCCGCTGGACAAGGCCACGCGGGCCGGTGTGTGGCGCACGGCGCTGCCGCTGCCCCCCAACGTGTCGCACAAACGCCTGGGCATCATTGGCCTGGGCACCATCGGCAAGAAGATTGCGCAGCGCGCGCTGGGCTTTGAGATCGAGGTGGGCTACCACAACCGCAGCGCCCGCACCGATGTGCCTTACCGCTACTTTGCCGATGTGGCGGCGCTGGCCGAGTGGGCGGACTTTCTCGTCATCGCCACGCCCGGTGGTGCTGCTACCTGGCATCTGGTCAACGCCGCCGTGCTGAACGCGCTGGGGCCACGCGGCGTGGTGGTCAACATTGCACGCGGCAGCGTGATCGACACCGCCGCCCTGGCCGCCGCGCTGCGCGAAGGCCGCCTTGCCGCAGCGGGGCTGGACGTGTACGAGAGCGAACCTGCGCCCCCGGCCGAGCTGCTGGACCTGGACAACGTGGTGCTCACCCCCCATGTGGCGGGCTGGTCGCCCGAAGCGGTGCAGAACTCGGTAGACCGCTTCATGGAAAACGCCCGTCGCCACCTGGCGGGCGAAGCACCGGTGACGCCGCTATGAGCATTAAATCGGCCTCTAGCGCTTTATCGATCAGCGCAAGCAGCTATGAAATCAATAGCGTTTGTGTTGTGCGGCGTGCGGGCCAACCCGGGAGCGGCGCATGACGCTGGACCTGGCCGACCTGCAGCAGCGCCTGCGCGCCTTTGCCGCTGCCCGGCAATGGCAGCCGTACCACACGCCCAAGAACCTGGCCATGGCGCTGATGGTGGAGGCGGCCGAGCTGCAGGAGCTGTTCCAGTGGCTCACGCCTGAGGAATCGCAACAGTTTACCGCCGACCCCGCGCAGAAGGAACGCGTGGGCGAAGAGATGGCCGATGTGCTGCTCTACCTGCTGCAGCTGGCCGACCACACCGGCGTGGACTTGCGCGACGCGGTGGAGCGCAAGCTGGTGAAGAACGCCATCAAGCACCCTGCACCCCCCGCTGGCCCGGCTGCGGCCGATGGACCATAGCCGGGCTGCGTGCGCTCAGGCGTTTTCGGAGTACCCCTTGGGCCAGCCGCCGCTGGCGTGGTTGCACTCCTGCCAGTTGCGCCCGCGCGGGGTGTGGCCGATGCCGGGGTTGAAGGTGTTGGTCGGGTCCAGCGACTGGTAGAAGCCCGCCAGCGCAGGCTTGGCTACGTACAAGTGGCCCACGTTGTGCTCGGCGGGGTATTCGGCGCGGCGCGCGTCCAGCAGCTCCCACATGCGGTGCTCCATGGCCAGCGGGTCCACGCCCTTCTTCACGATGTAGTCCTGGTGGAACACATGGCAGAAGAAGTGGCCGTAGTAGAGCTTGTGCACCACATCGCGCTCCACGTCCTGCGGCAGTTGCTCCACCCATTCGCGGTCGTTGCGGCGCAGGGCGATGTCCAGGGCCACGATGTCTTCGACCTCGCTGCGGTGCACCTCGCGGTAGCGGATGGCCGCGCCGGCGATGGCAAATCGGTGCAGGAAGGCCTTGCGACCCTCGTCGGCATCGCACTCAAACCAGCCGCCAGCGGTGTGTGCCGGGGCAAAGTGCTCGGCCAGAAAGGTGCGTGTGGCTTCCACCTGGTCGTTCGATACGCGCACCAGCAGGTGGTGCTCGTACAGGTCGCGCCACTGGCGCACGCGCCGGGGCAGGTGGCTGGGCAGCAGGCGCGTTACGGCCTGGATGGCGTGGTCCACAAAGCCGCGCATCCCCAGGCGTTCAAAGAACCCATCGAACCGGCTCTTGAGTGCAAAGGCCGCAGGCACGCGGGCCGTGCCAAAGTGGTTGATGAGCAGGAAGGTGTCCTTGCCGTACTTCTCGCCAATGTCAAACGCCGTGCGGTGGATGTATTCACCGGCAATGGGCG
>NZ_QOZT01000129.1:0-7596 GCF_003345135.1 Acidovorax sp. BoFeN1 | reverse complement strand
AACCAAGACCTCAAAGCCTATATCGACCCGCTGACCCCCGAGGAGCACGAAGCTCTGGAGCGCAGCCTGCTGGCCGAGGGCTGCCGCGACGCCCTGGTGCTGTGGGGCGATGTGCTGGTGGACGGCCACAACCGCTATGGCATCTGCCAAAAGCATGGACTGCCGTTCCAGACGGTACAGAACACGCGCTTTCAGTCGATGCAGGACGTGCACCTGTGGATGATCGACCAGCACCTGGGGCGGCGCAGCGTTTCGGATTTTCAGCGTGGCGTGCTGGCACTGCGCAAACGCGAGATCGTGGCCGAGCGGCGCGCCGCAGCACTGGCGGCATCCAGCCCTTCGCAAACGCCCGCCGGGCACGCCGCGCACAACGAACACGACGCGACCAGCAACGCAGAGCCCTCGGCCCCTGTCACCCAGCAGCCGCCCACCGACCCCCTGAGCAGCCGTGAAGCCATTGCCAGGGCCGCACGGCTGAGCAGCAGCCAGGTGGTGATGATCGAAAAGATCCGCAAGCAGGCGGCCCCCGAAGTGGTGGCGGCGGTCAAGTCCGGCACGATCTCGATCAACGCGGCCGCCGCGGTGGCCAGCCTGCCCGCCGAAGAACAGGTGGCAGCCGCCATGGCCGGCAAGGATGAGCTGAAGCAGGCAGCCAAGCGCGTGCGCGAAGCCCAGCGCAAGCCACGCGCAGAACCGGTGGTGTCGGCAGGCGAACCCGCACCCGACACCGTGGCCGCCCTGCAGCAGCGCATTGCCGAGCTGACGGCCGAAAACGCTGCCCTGCGCCAGCAGGTGGCCGAACTCAGCGCCCGGCAGTAACTATGCTTTTAATAGCTGCTAGCGATTACCCATCAAGCGCTAGAGCCTTATTTCACCCAAATTTCCGAGCAACCACTGGCTGGCGTTGCGCCCACAGCCACAGGCCCACACCGCCCGCGATCATGGGCAGGCACAGCCACTGGCCCATGCTCATGCCCAGCGAAAGCAGACCCAGGTAGGCATCGGGTTCACGGAAATACTCGGCGACGAAACGGAACGTGCCGTAACCCACCAGAAATGCTGCCGCCACCTGGCCTGGGCGGCGCTCGCGGCGCGCATACAGCCACAGCAGCACAAACAGCAGCAGGCCTTCCAGCAGAAACTGGTACACCTGCGACGGATGGCGCGGCTGCATTGACCCGCTGTGCGCAAAGACCATGCCCCAAGGCAAGTCGGGGCTGGCAAAGCGGCCCCACAGCTCACCATTGATGAAGTTGCCCACCCGCCCGGCCGCCAGCCCCGTGGGCACGCAGGGCGCCACAAAATCGGCCACCTGGAGCCAGGGCCGCTTGCGCGAATGGGCAAACCACAGCATGGCCACAATCACGCCCAGCAGCCCTCCATGAAAGCTCATCCCGCCTTGCCACACGGCAAAGATCTCCAGGGGATGGGTGAGGTAATAGCCGGGTTTGTAAAACAGGCAATAGCCCAGTCGGCCCCCGGCCACCACCCCTACCACGCCCAGAAAAAGGATGTCTTCGACATCCTTGCGCGACCAGGCGCCCGGCCCGGTGATGGACACAAAGGGCTCATGGCGCAGGCGGCGAATTCCCAGCAGCATGAACAGGCCAAAGGCCGCAAGATAGGTCAGGCCGTACCAGTGGATGGCCAACGGGCCAATCTGCAGGGCGACTGGGTCGATGTGGGGATAGGTCAGCATGTTGGCCGGTATTGTGCACGGCACGGCACGCCTGGGCAGGACGTGCAGCAGCAATCCCCGTATATTTCAATCAAATTAGCCTGTAGTGCTTATGGGATAAGCGCTGGTAGCTATTAAAAAAAGAGCATAAAAAACCCGCCGTGCGAGCCGCCGGCGGTTTTTTGTGCGCGGCGCCTGCGCGCCGGGCGGTGTCAGTCGAGCAGCGACAGGTCGCGCACGGCACCTTTGTCGGCCGACATCACCAGCTTGGCATACGCCTTGAGGGCGGCGGACACCTTGCGCGGACGTGGCTGCGCGGGTTTCCAGCCCAGCTTGTCTTGCTCGGCGCGGCGCTTTTCCAGCTCTTCGTCCGACACCAGCACGTTGATGGAACGGTTGGGGATGTCGATGCGGATACGGTCACCATTGCGCACCAGGCCAATCGCGCCACCGGCTGCGGCCTCGGGCGAGGCATGGCCAATGGACAGGCCCGAGGTGCCACCCGAAAAGCGGCCATCGGTCAGCAGCGCGCAGGCTTTGCCCAGGCCCTTGGACTTGATGTAGCTGGTGGGATAGAGCATCTCTTGCATGCCGGGGCCGCCCTTGGGGCCTTCGTAGCGCACGATCACCACGTCACCTGCCTTGACCTTGTCGGCCAGGATATTGGCCACCGCTTCGTCTTGCGACTCGACCACGTGGGCTGGGCCTTCGAACACCATCAGTGCGTCATCAACCCCGGCCGTTTTCACCACGCAGCCGTTGAGCGCGATATTGCCCACCAGCACCGCCAGGCCACCTTCTTGCGAGAAAGCATGGTCCGCAGAGCGGATGCAGCCCTTGGCGCGGTCGATGTCAAGGCTGGGCCAGCGGGTGCTCTGGCTGAACGCCACCTGGGTGGGGATGCCGGCGGGGCCGGCCTTGTAGAAGGTTTGAACCGCTTGCGACGGGTTGCGGGCGATGTCCCACTGGTCCAGTGCGTCCTTCATCGTCTTGGCGTGCACGGTGGGGGTGTCAGTGTGCAACTTGCCCGCACGGTCCAGCTCACCCAGAATGGCCATGATGCCGCCCGCGCGGTGCACGTCTTCGATGTGGTATTTGTCGGTATTGGGTGCCACTTTGCACAGCTGGGGCACGACGCGCGAGAGGCGGTCAATGTCGGCCAGGGTAAAGTCGATCTCGGCCTCTTGGGCAATGGCCAAGATGTGCAGGATGGTGTTGGTGGAGCCGCCCATGGCGATGTCCAGCGTGATGGCGTTTTCGAAGGCCTTGAAGCCCATCGAGCGCGGCAGCACCGTGGCATCGTCCTGTTCGTAGTAGCGCTTGCACAATTCCACTGCAAGGTGGCCGGCGCGCTTGAACAAGGCTTCGCGGTCGGCGTGCGTGGCCACCACTGTGCCGTTGCCGGGCAACGACAGGCCCAGCGCTTCGGTCAGGCAGTTCATCGAGTTGGCGGTGAACATGCCCGAGCAGGACCCGCAGGTGGGGCACGCAGAGCGCTCCACCTCGGCCAGGTCGGCGTCTGAAACATTGTCGTCAGCCGCCATCACCATGGCGTCGATCAGGTCGAGCTTCTTGAATTCGAGCTTGTGGGTGCCGGGGTTGGCCAGCTTGACCTTGCCCGCTTCCATCGGGCCACCCGAGACAAACACCACGGGGATGTTCAGGCGCATGGCAGCCATGAGCATGCCGGGCGTGATCTTGTCGCAGTTGGAGATGCATACCATGGCGTCGGCGCAATGCGCATTGACCATGTATTCCACCGAGTCGGCAATGATGTCGCGGCTGGGCAGCGAATACAGCATGCCGTCGTGGCCCATGGCAATGCCGTCGTCTACGGCGATGGTGTTGAATTCCTTGGCCACGCCGCCAGCCGCTTCGATCTCGCGCGCCACCAGCTGGCCCATGTCCTTGAGGTGCACATGCCCCGGCACGAACTGCGTGAACGAATTGACGACCGCAATGATGGGTTTTTGAAAGTCGTCGTCCTTCATGCCGGTGGCACGCCAGAGCGAGCGCGCACCTGCCATGTTGCGACCGGCGGTAGATGTTTTGGAGCGGTAAACGGGCATCGTGATGTGGGGTAAAGGGTTACGCGGGAATCAGGGGCAATGTGTACGCAATTATCGCGACAGCTGGCGGTCGGGCATCGCCACCATGCCTAGCGCGGCTTGCGCGGCTGGATCCCCAGCGCTTCTTTGTGCTTGTTGATGCGGTCTTGCTTGCGCTGGTCCATTTTCTCCATGGCCTTGCGCTTGGTATAGCCCGTGGAGTCGGCCCATGCCCACCATAAGGTGGTGATGGCAAACGGCGACAGCACCCACCACCAGGACCATGCAGCGACGGGTCCGATTTCAAGATATTTGAGCAACGCCAGAACGAGACCGAGACCTAACAGATACATGGTTATCTCCAAAAAACACAATTCTGATGAATGAATTGACAAAAGGCGTGGCAATGTCAACCCAAGTCACTACAATTTCGTTGAAAGCACTGTAACTCAACCTCAGGAAACCCACCATGAAACGTACGCTGATTACTCTTGCCATGACACTGTCGGTCGCAGCTCCTGCAATGGCTGACTTGGCCTTGGCCACTTCGAAGAATTGCATGGCTTGCCACGCTGTCGACAAGAAAATGGTTGGTCCGTCCTACAAGGATGTGGCTGCCAAGTACGCCGGCCAAAAAGACGCGGTGGACAAGCTTGCCACCAAGATTATCAAGGGCGGCTCTGGCGTGTGGGGTCCCGTTCCCATGCCCGCCAACGCACAGGTTGCTGAAGCAGATGCCAAGAAGCTGGCTGCCTGGGTGCTGACCCAGAAGTAATTCGGCCCATGCCCGCTGCGGAGCGCAACGCTCCGCATCCTCTGGCCGCGCTTTCCCTCCGGGAAACGCGGCCATTGTTTTGGGCGCTTCACACCGCGCACTCCTCACTTTGGCCGAGCACAACCGGCAAGGCGTTGCTTCACACCACGCTGGTGCCAGGGCGTCCCAGCAACTGTTGCTCGAGCTGCCCCACATAGGCGGCAGTGGTGTTGTCAGACTCTTCTGCCCTGGCCGCGAGGTGCGACTCCAGGATGTCCAGGCGCGCCAGCAAATCGGTATGGGATTTCAAGTGCTGGGCCTCAAGGAAGCTGCGCAGTTCCGTGAAACGCGACGCTTCAGCCTTGTCCGCCAGTTCGCGCTGGGCTTGCAGCTCCTTGGTGTGGCGACGTGTCTCCATGAGCACCGAGCCCTGCAAGGACAGCACATAGGCCACAAAGAACACGCCGAGTAACGTGGTCAAGCCCAACATCAGCAACCCCAGGGGTGCCTCAAAGGTCATCAACCCCACGGAAACCAGCGATGAAGCGGCCAGTATTTCCCAGTTGAGCGCGGCCAGTGCGGCGATGGCCAGCACGATGAACAGCAAGATGGTTGATCGCATGTGCATGAAAGTACTCCGGTAGGCAAGCATCACCCCGGCCGACATGGCCAGGGTGCAGATGCTGTGTTGTACCTCATGACCACGTCACCCGGCCTGGAACTTTGGAAGGTGCCGGTGCCGTCCTACAGTGGCAAGTGCAGGTGGCACTCTGTGCAAGCGCTGCGCGCAGGCGCCAGCGGCGCCCTTGTGGATCAGTGGGGGCTGTGGCTTCGATCACCGGCCGTTGAACAACCAACCGGTTTTGTGGCCACATCACATCGCTGCGCGATAGGAGTGTCCACAAATCCCGCAAGCGCTGCGCGCGGGCGCCAGCGGCGCCCTTCTGGATCAGTTGGTCTGCGACAACTGATCCAGAATTGCGGGATTTTCCAGCGTGCTGGTGTCCTGGGTGATGGCTTCGCCCTTGGCGATGGAGCGCAGCAGGCGGCGCATGATTTTGCCGCTGCGGGTCTTGGGCAGGTTGTCGCCAAATCGGATGTCCTTGGGCTTGGCAATCGGCCCGATTTCCTTGGCCACCCAGTCGCGCAGCTCTTTGGCAATCGCCTTTGCCTCGTCGCCGGTGGGGCGCGAACGCTTGAGCACCACAAAAGCGCAAATTGCCTCGCCGGTCACATCGTCGGGGCGGCCCACCACGGCGGCTTCGGCCACCAGGTCGGTCTTGGCGACCAGTGCCGATTCGATTTCCATCGTGCCCATGCGGTGGCCCGAGACGTTGAGCACGTCGTCAATGCGGCCGGTGATGCGGAAGTAACCACGGTCGGCACTGCGCACGGCGCCGTCGCCGGCCAGGTAGTAGCCCTTGAGTTCTTCAGGGAAATAGCTCTTCTTGAAGCGCTCGGGGTCGTTCCAGATGGTGCGGATCATGCTGGGCCATGGGCGCTTGATGACCAGGATGCCGCCCGCGCCATTGGCCACGTCGTTGCCTGTTTCGTCCACGATGGCAGCAGTGATGCCGGGCAGTGGCAGCGTGCAGCTGCCGGGCACCAGCGGCGTGGCGCCAGGCAGCGGCGTGATGACATGGCCGCCGGTTTCGGTTTGCCAGAAGGTGTCCACAATGGGGCAACGCTCGCCGCCCACATGCTTGTAGTACCACATCCAGGCTTCGGGATTGATGGGCTCGCCCACGCTGCCCAGGATGCGCAGGCTCGACAGATCGGAGCGCGCGGGGTGCACTGCCGCATCGCCCTCGGCTGCCTTGATGAGCGAGCGGATGGCCGTGGGAGCGGTGTAGAAAATGGAGCATTTGTGGCGCTCGATCATCTGCCAGAAGCGCCCGGCATTCGGGAACGTGGGGATGCCTTCAAAGATGATCTGCGTGGCGCCTGCGGCCAGCGGGCCATAAGTCACATAGGTGTGGCCCGTGATCCAGCCAATGTCGGCAGTGCACCAGAAGATATCGTCGGGGCGCAGGTCGAACGTCCAGTCCATGGTGAGCTTGGCCCACAGCAGGTAACCGCCCGTGCTGTGCTGCACGCCCTTGGGCTTGCCGGTAGAGCCCGAGGTGTAGAGGATGAACAGCGGGTGCTCGGCGCCCACCGCCACGGGCGGGCAGTCGGTGCTCTGGCCGGCCAGTGCCTGGGCAAAGGTCTTGTCGCGCCCCTCGACCATGTTGCACGCCGTGGGCGTGCGCTCGTACACAAACACGTTGCGCAGGGTGTCGCAGCCGCCAGTGGCCAATGCTTCGTCGATGATGGCCTTGAGCGGCAACTCTTTGCCGCCGCGCATCTGGTAGTTGGCCGTGACGATGGCCACGGCACCCGCGTCGATGACGCGCTCGTGCACCGCCTTGGCGCTGAAGCCGCCAAACACCACGCTGTGCGTGGCGCCAATGCGTGCGCAGGCCTGCATGGCGACAACGCCTTCGATCGTCATGGGCATGTAGATCAACACCCGGTCGCCCTTCTCCACCCCGTGGGCCTTGAGGGCGTTGGCAAACTGGCTCACGCGGGCCAGCAGCTCTTTGTAGGTGATGCGGGTTACCGCGCCGTCGTCGGCCTCGAAGATGATGGCCGTCTTGTTTTCGGTGGGGGTGCCGATGTGGCGGTCCAGGCAATTGGCCGATGCATTGAGTTCGCCATCGGCAAACCACTGATAGAACGGCGCATTGGATTCATCCAGGGTGCGGGTGAAAGGCTTGGTCCATTGCAGGTTTTCGCGTGCCAGGCGGGCCCAGAAACCTTCGAAATCCTTGTCGGCCTCAGCACACAGCGCTTCGTAACCCGCCATGCCCGAAATGCGGGCTGCCTTGGCAATCGCGTCCGAGGGCGGAAACACGCGGTTTTCGACGAGCACGGACTCGATAGAGGAATTGGGCGAACTCATGGTGTTGTCTCCTGGGTCTGATGGAACTGTGCGGTACTGTCTGCCACCCCACTTACAAGCCACTGACGGGCCTCAGCTTAAAGCTTGTCAGCCCGCGCGCAACCTAAAATCCGGCGTCATTCCATTTCCTGCTCAGGCCTTCATGTCCACCCCAACGCCCAAACCCCCGTCT